>NZ_JBSIFD010000003.1:0-278394 GCF_053615495.1 Comamonas sp. HJ-2
TCACTCACTTGACGGAATCAAGAAGAATTAATTCTTCCTCATTACTGTTTTTGTGAGCGTTTGATAACTCCGAAGAGCTTGTTCCGAAGAACTGGCTGCCTGCCCTCAAACGCCCACGCTTATCGGCTGTATTTTTTTAAGGAACCGAGTGCAAAACCGGAAAACCCGATCTTGAATCTCGTTGCTTGCTGCGATCAGCGAAGCCTTGAATTCTATCACAACTTTGCCGCCTGATTTCTTTCGGATCGGCTAGCAAAAATTTGCATTTCGCTCAGTGAAGCCTTGCATTGTACACAGATTTTGGCAGGCCAGGCAACATCCACACGGACATCCAGACAAAGAACCCCGGCAGGCCTTGCCTGCCGGGGTTCTTTGTCGCTTCTCAGGCGCTAGCTGCCTGCTCCAGTGCATCAACAAACAGTGCTGCCACATCGCAGCCGGTCTGATCAAAGATCTCCTGGAAGCAGGTGGGACTGGTCACATTGATCTCGGTGACGTTGTGACCAATCACATCCAGTCCGATCAATAGCAGGCCACGCTGCACCAAACGCCCCCCAATGAACTCGGCAATTGCCTTGTCCTGCTGCGCCAATGCCTGGGCAACCCCCTTGCCGCCAGCCGCCAGATTGCCGCGCACCTCATTGCCCTGCGGAATGCGTGCCAGGCAGAACGGCACGGGCTTGCCGCCGATGATGAGCACCCGCTTGTCGCCATGAACGATGTCGGGCAGGAACTTCTGCACCATGACGCTGGTGGAGCCGCCCTGATTCAGGGTTTCGATGATGCTGCCTAAATTGCGGCCGTCTTCGCCGACTCGGAAGATACCCATCCCCCCCATGCCGTCCAGCGGCTTGAGGATGATGTCCTTGTGCTCTGCATGAAAAGCACGGATGTCCTGGGCGCTGCGCGTGACCAGTGTCGGCGAGATGAACTGTGCAAACTCCATGATGGCGAGCTTTTCGGGATGCTCGCGCAGTGCGCTGGGTTTGTTGAAGACCTTGGCGCCCTCACGCTCGGCCTGACCGAGCATGTGCGTGGCGTAGAAGAACTCGGAATCGAAGGGCGGATCCTTGCGCATGACGATGGCATCAAAATCTGCCAGTGCCGTCAAAGCGCTTCGCGTCTCCTCGAACCAGCGGTCTTGCTCCCCGGTCAGGCTGATATGGCGCACCTGCGCCATGACCTTGCCGCCGCTTTGCCAGGAGATATGGCGGGGCTCGCAGGCCACGATCTGGTGACCTCGGCGCTGAGCCTCACGCATCATGGCAAAGGTGGAGTCCTTGTAGATGACAAAGGATTCCAGCGGATCGGCAACAAACAGTATTTGCATGGTGAAAAACTCTAGCGGTAGAGGTAGATACCGGCATCATGCCCAGCCGGGCAAAACACCACAATATGACGGCAGATACTCAGGTCCTGCGCGCACGCAGGCTCTGGACAAGCAGGGCCAGGCTGCCTGCAACCACACCCCAGAAGGCTGAGCCCACCCCTGCGATGACAACGCCGCTGAGCGTGACCAGAAAGGTGATGAGCGCTGCCTCTCGGTGCTTTTCCTCCTTGAAGGCCGTCGCCATGCCGCCGCCTATGGAGCCCAGCAGGGCCAGTCCGGCGATGCAGGCCACCAGCTCCTTGGGAAAGGCCGTCAGCAGACCGGTGACCACCGCACCAAAGACACCTATCAAAATATATAGCAGTCCGCAAACGGCAGCAGCGGTATAGCGCTTGTCCCTATCCTCATGCGCCTCGCCTCCCATGCAGATCGCCGCCGTGATGGCGCTGAGGTTGAGGGCATAACCGCCAAACGGCGCCAGCAGCAAGGTCGCCACGCCCGTCATGCTGATGACCCTGGAGACGGGTATCGGATAGCCTGTGGCACGTATCACCGCCACTCCCGGCAGATTCTGCGAAGCCATGGTCACGACAAACAGGGGCAACGCCAGGCTGATGAGCGCCTGCAGCGAGAACTCGGGAGCCGTATAGACCGGCATGGCCAGCCCGCCATGCACGGCCGACCACTGCATCTGCCCGCTCAGCGCCGCCCAGGCGGTTCCGGCCAGCAGGGTGATGATGACCGCATAGCGAGGCGCCATACGCCGCGAAAGCAGATAGGCAAGCAGCATGACCAGCACCAGGGACAGATTGGTCTCGGCCGCAGAGAAAGCCTGCATGCCGAACTTGGCCAGCACGCCGGCCAGCAGGGCCGACGCGATTTCCATGGGGATGCGGTTCATGATGCGCTCGAACCAGCCGGTCACCCCCACCAGAATGATGAGTGCCGCGCTGACAATAAAGGCGCCGATCGCCTCCCCCATGGAGAAACCGCCCGCCAGCCCGGCGGTCGCCAGCACCGCCGCCCCTGGGGTGGACCAGGCCACCATGACCGGCATGCGCAGAATCAGCGACGGGACCAGCGAGCACAGACCCATGCCCAGGCCCAGCGCCCAAATCCAGGAAGTAATCTGCTCAGGCGTGGCATGAAACGCCTGCGCTGCCTGAAACACCAGGGCCACCGAACTGGTAAAGCCCACAAGCACGGCCACAAAGCCTGCGGCCACGGCGGCAGGGCTCAAGTCTTTGAAAAAGCGCATCCGTGCATTCTGGCACCAGCCCCACCCAAAATGATGCACTCCGCGTAAGCGCGAATGACGAAGCCCATCATCACATCAAAATCAATAGCTATCAGCGCTTGCTGATAAAGAGCCAAAGGCCTATTTGACTCAAAGTATTTACAGCTCGATCTTGGAGCCCAGCTCCACTACCGAGTTGCTCGGCAGGTGCAGGAAATCAGCCACCCGGCTCGCGTTCTTGTGCATCTGCGCAAACAGCTTTTCGCGCCAGTGCGCCATGGAGTTGTTCATGCGCGGGATGATCACATCACGCGACAGGAAATAGCTGGTGGACATGGAGTCCAGCTTGCAGCCCTGGGTACGCAGCTGCGCCAGCGCCGCAGGCACATCGGGCTCGTTCTTGAAGCCGTAGTGGATGATGACTTCCCAGCAGTCGCCGCCCAGCGACTCTGCCTCCACCCGCTTGTCCATCCCGACCCAGGGCACTTCGTGGTTGCGCACCGTCACAAAGAGATTGCGCTCATGCAGCACTTTGTTGTGCTTGAGGTTATGGAGCAGCGCATGCGGCACGGTGCCGGGCTCCCCCGAGAGGAAAACCGCCGTACCGGGAACGCGCGTGGGCGGATGACGCCAGGTGGACTCCAGAAACTGACGCAGATCCAGCGCATCCGCCTGCAACTTCTGATGCAGCAGCTCGCGCCCTCGGCGCCAGGTCATCATCAGGGTAAAGACCGTGCCACCGATCAGCAGCGGGAACCAGCCGCCTTCAAACAGCTTGAGCAGATTCGAGGCGAAGAAAGCCAGATCCACCACGAAGAAGAAGCCCGTCGCCAGCAGGCACAAGGCCAGCGAATAGTTCCAGCGATAGCGGATGACAAAGAAGGTCAGCATGGTGGTGATCAGCATGTCCAGCGTCACCGCAATACCGTAGGCCGCCGCCAGATTGCCGCTATTGCGAAACAGCAGAACAGCCAGCGCAATCGCCACAAACAGGCCCCAGTTGACCAGGGGCATATAGATCTGGCCGGTCTCCTTCACACTGGTGTGGCGTACCTCAAAACGTGGGAAGTAGCCCAACTGAATGACCTGACGCGTCACGCTGAAGGCTCCCGTGATCAGCGCCTGCGAGGCGATCACCGTGGCCATGGTGGCCATGATGACCAGCGGCAGCAGCGCCCAGCTGGGTGCCATCATGAAAAACGGGTTCTTGACTGCCTCGGGATTGGCCAGCAGCAAAGCGCCCTGACCGAAGTAATTCAAGGTCAGCGCCGGCATGGCAACGCTGAACCAGGCCAGGCGGATAGGCTTCTTGCCGAAGTGCCCGAGATCGGCGTACAGCGCCTCGGCACCCGTCACACAGAGCACGACCGAGCCCAGAATGATGAAGCTGATGCCCGGGCTGTTCCAGATGAAGCGGACCGCGTAATGCGGGCTGAGTGCCGCCAGGATTTCCGGATGCCCCATGATCTGGTGCACGCCCAGCAGGGCGATACAGACAAACCAGGTCACGGTGACAGGGCCAAAGAACTTGCCTATGCCTGCGGTGCCGCGCTTTTGCACGAAGAACAGCAGAAACAGAATCACCAGTGTCAGCGGAATCACGGCCTTGGTGAAATGCGGCGAGATGACTTCCAGGCCCTCAACCGCCGAGAGCACGGAAATCGCCGGAGTGATAACACCATCGCCATAGAAGAGCGAGGTGCCGAACATACCCACCAGAAACAACGTGCCGGACAGTCGCGGCCTGTCCTTGACCGTCTGGGAGGCCAGGGCCAGCATGGCCACCAGCCCGCCCTCGCCGTTGTTGTCGGCGCGCAGCACCAGGGTCACGTACTTGAGGGAGACGATGACCGTGAGCGTCCAGAACAGTACCGAGAGCACGCCATAGACGTTGTCCGGCGTGAACGGCACATAGCCTGAGCCGAAAACCTCCTTGACCGAGTACAAAACACTGGTTCCGATGTCTCCGTAGACGACACCGATCGCGCCCAGGGTCAGGGCGCCTAGCGAGGATTTCGAATTTTGCACGATTCAGGAAGCGACTCGTAAGGCAGTCACCAAGTGATCAAATTGTCGGCATTGTGCGCTGTCCTCAGCGCCTGCGAAATCAGTCGTAGATTTCTGCGTCGGGATTAGTGGCTTCCAACTCGTAGCTGGCCGCCAACATGGCCAAACGTGCTATCACGCCATACATATAGAAGCGGTTGGGTGCGCTGGCGCCCGGACGCGCGCTGGCCTGAGGCAGGTGGTTGCTCTGCTGGAAAGCCAGGGGCACGTAGCCCGCACCGGGGGCATTGAGGTTCTCGTCCTCGCCGCGTTCGGGGTGCATGCGGTAGAAACCTCCCACCACGTAACGATCCATCATGTAGACCACAGGCTCGGCCACGGCGTTGTGCATGCGCTCATAGGTCAGCACGCCCTCCTGCACGATGACGTCATGCACGGTCTGGCCGTCCTTGATGACGCCCATCTTGTTGCGGCTCTTGCGCGGCAGCGCAGCCAGCTCCTTGGCGTCGCGCACGGTCATCACGCCCATGCCATAAGTGCCGTTGTCGGCCTTGACCACGGCAAACGGCTTTTCCTTGATGCCATATTCCTTGTACTTGCGGCGCACCTTGGAGAGGATCACGTCCACCTGCTCGGCCAGGGCCTCCATGCCCGTGCCTTCGGCAAAGTCGATGTTCTCCACATGACCGAACAAGGGGTTGATCAGCCAGGGGTCGATGCCCAGCAGCTTGCCGAAGCGCTTGCCGACTTCCTCGTAGCTCTGGAAGTGACGGCTCTTGCGGCGCACATTCCAGCCTGCATGCAGCGGCGGCAGCAGGTATTGCTCGTACAGCTCCTCGATGATGCCGGGCACGCCGGTGGAGAGGTCGTTGTTGAGCAAAATGGTGCAAGGGTCGAAATCCTTGAGGCCCAGACGGCGCTTGCTGCGGATCACCGGCTCCAGCTTGATCTCGTCGCCCAGGGGCAGCGTGATGGACAGCGTCTTCTTGATCTCGGGGCTGATGGAGCCGATGCGCACATTGAGACCCGCCATGCTGAAGATGCGCTTGAGCTGCAGCACGCTGGCCAGATAGTGGGTGTTGCGTGTGTGGTTCTCGGGAATGATGAGCAGATTGCGCGCCTCGGGGCATATCTTTTCGATGGCAGCCATCGCAGCCTGGACAGCCAGTGGCAGCATTTCATCGGTCAGGTTGTTCCAGCCGCCTGGAAACAGGTTGGTATCCACCGGTGCCAGCTTGAAACCCGCATTACGAATATCCACCGAACAGTAGAACGGCGGCGTGTGCTCCATCCATTCCAGGCGGAACCAACGCTCAATGGCAGGCATGGAGTCGAGAATGCGCTGCTCAAGTTCGTTAATGGGGCCGGTCAAAGCCGTGACGAGATGTGGAACCATAAATACCCTCAGGAGACGATGGTGGGGGGCAATTGTAGAGATTGAAGCATGAGATAGGTGTTTTCCCCAGTCTTTGTTTCAACGACGCCAGAACGCCGGTGACAGCAAAGCCATGAAACTCAGTATCTCGAGCCGCCCCAACAGCATGCCCAGAGTACACACCCAGATCTGGAAATCCGTCAACACCGTGTAGTTGGATGCGGGCCCAACGGCCCCCAGGCCCGGCCCCATGCAGTGCACGCTGGCCAGCACGGCAGAGAAGGCGGTCAGAGGGTCGAGATCGGTCAGCAGCAACACCATGCTCAGCACAATGACGGTGGCACCGTAAACCAGCATGTAGGCCAGCACCGAAAAAATCATCGGGTTATCTACCACCGCATCGCCCAGCCGCACCGGCTGCACGGCGCGCGGATGCACCAGACGCGTCATCTCGCGCCTGGCCTGCTTGACCAGAATCAGCATGCGCACCATCTTGATGCCGCCGCCGGTCGAGCCCGCGCTGGTGGCCACCCCCGACAGCAGCAACAACAGAACGGGAATGAACACCGGCCAGGACAGATAGTCCGTGGTGGAAAACCCGGTGGTCGTGGCGACCGAGACCGTGTGGAACATGCCGTTGCGCAAGGCATCGAGCGGCCCATAGACCCCCTTGACCCAGAGCAGCAGCGCCACCAGCAGGCCCGAACCCAGCAGCACGCCGATCGTGGCGCGCATTTCGGGGTCGCGCATGAAACTATCGATGCGCCCCTTGCGCATGGCCACGAAGTACAGCGCAAAGTTGCAACTGGCCAGCAACATGAACAGCAAGGCCGCGGCCTCCAGCAGCGGCGAGTTGAAATAGGCGAAGCTGGCATCGTGCGACGACAGCCCGCCCAGGCTCACCGTGGCGAACATATGCATCAGCGCATCCAGCGGCTGCATGCCGCAGGCCCAGAAGGTCAGAAAACAGCCAATGGAGAACAGCGCGTACACACCCCACAGGCCTTTGGCCGTCTCGGTAATACGCGGCGTGAGCTTGGTGTCCTTGACGGGACCTGCAGCTTCCGCCCTGAAAAGCTGAGCGCCGCCGACACCCAGCAGTGGCAACACGGCCACGGCCAGAATCAGAATCCCCATGCCGCCCATCCATTGCATGAAAGTACGCCAGACATTGATGGACACCGGCAGCTTATCGAGACCACTGAGCACCGTGGCCCCGGTCGTCGTCAGGCCCGATACGGCTTCGAAGTAGGCATGGGTGAGACTGATGGAGATGCCCACCCGGTTCAGCCCCATCATCAGCGGCACCATGGCGCACAGCGGCAGCACCACCCAGACCAGGGTCACCAGAATCACGCCATGACGCGGTTGCAGATCCTGCTTGTGGCGGTGCAGACCCCCCCACAGCAACAGGCCCACGCCAACCGTCAGTCCGATCGACCAGGGATAGATACGCCAGATGCCATCCTGCGTGAACCAGGAGATGCCAAAGGGCAGCAGCATGGCGCCGGCAAACATAATCATCAGCATGCCCAGCACACGCAGGACAGGGAGCAGATCTTTCATGAGCGCAGCTTAGAAAAAGGTGGCGCTGACGCGGAACAGGTTTTCCACGTTGCGCACCAGCCGCTTGTTGGGCAGGAAGAACACCACATGGTCGCCGGATTCGATCACGGTATGGCTGCGCGGAATGATGACCTCGGTCTCCAGTGCCGCCCCCGCCACTTCCTCGCAGGTCTTGCCTTCTGGAATGCCGCGCACGATGAGACCGATATGCACCTCCTCGGGCAGGCGCAGCTCTTCCACCTTGCGCCCCACCACACGCGAGCTCTTGCGGTCGCCGCGCGCCACGATCTCCAGTGCCTCGGCAACGCCGCGGCGCAGGCTGTGCACTGCTTGCACATCGCCGCGGCGCACGTAGGCCAGGAACTCGCCCAGCATGGCCTGCGCCGGCGACAGCGCAATATCGATCTGCGTGCCGTGCATCAGGTCGGCATAGGCGCGGCGATTGATCAGCGACAGAACACGGCGTGCGCCCATGCGCTTGGCCAGCAGGCTGGACATGATGTTGTCCTCGTCATCGTCCGTCAGCGCGAGAAACAGATCCACCTCCTCGATGCCCTCTTCCTCCAGCAGGGCCTCGTCGGTGGCATCCCCCTCCAGCACCAGCACTTCGGCAGGCAGCACCGACGACAGGCTCAGGCATTGCTGGGCGTTGGACTCGATGATCTTGACGTGAAAGCGCCCGGGCGTCTGCGCCAGCTTCCTGGCCAGCCGCAGGCTGACCTGGCCTCCGCCCGCAATCATGATGCGGAACACCGGCCGGCTCGGGCGGCCTTCGGGCAGGTTGATGGCCTTGAGAGCCTCGGACACATGCTCGGTCGCGGCCAGCATGAAGACTTCGTCGCCGGGCTCTATGCGCGTGGCCCCGTCGCAGCGCACGAACCGGTCTGGCTCGTCCATGAAGCGGCGGTAGATCGCGACGATGCGCATGGCCAGCTCGGGCATGCGCTCTCGCACCTGGGCAATCTGCAGGCCCACGGCAGGCGCGCCGGCGCGTGCGCGCACCGAGGCCAGAGCGGCCCGACCGCCCGCAAAGGCGCGCACCTGCATGGCTTCCGGGTATTCGATGAGCTTGCGGATGTAATTGGTGACCGATTCCTCGGGACAGATGATGCGATCGACCGCAAAACCCTCCTTGCCCAGCACCGGATCATCCACCGCAAAGCTGGACGAGCGCACCCGCGCAATGCGGGTCGGAATGTCGAACACGGCCTGGGCAATCTTGCAGCAGACCAGGTTGGTCTCGTCCATGGAGGCGCAGGCGATCAGCAGGTCGGTATCCTTGGCGCCCGCCTCGGCCAGCACCTGGGGATCGATGCCGTTGCCGACCACGCCGCGCAGGTCGAAGCGCGACTCCAGCTCACGCAATGCTCGCGCATCCGTGTCGATGACGGTGATTCCGTTTTGCTCGGACACCAGACTTTCGGCCACACTCTGGCCTACGCGCCCGGCACCCAGAATAATGATTTTCATGGTGTTATGGAAAGGGATCCAAGCTGCGGCATCAATTCAGACCGATGAGGGCCGCAAACAGCCCTCGTCGGCGGGTGGATCTCAGGAACGGACTTCGCCGTCGCCCAGGACCACGTATTTGAGCGAAGTCAGGCCTTCGATACCTACCGGCCCGCGCGCATGGAACTTGTCGGTGCTGATGCCGATCTCGGCACCGAGTCCGAACTCGAAGCCATCGGCAAAGCGGGTGCTGGTATTGACCATGACGCTGGCCGAATCGACCTCGCGCAGGAATTTCTGTGCGTGCAGGTGATTGGTCGTCAGAATCGACTCCGTATGGTGGCTGGAGTACTTGTTGATGTGGGCAATGGCCTCGTCCACACCGTCCACCAGCTTCACGCTGATGATGGGCGCCAGGTATTCCTCGTACCAGTCCTGCTCCACCGCCTGGGCCAGCTTGGCATCCTTGACAGTCTGCAAAATGGCCAGCGCCTCGGCATCGCAGCGCATCTCCACGCCCTTGGCGGCATAGACGGCACCGATCCTGGGCAGGAAGTCTGCAGCCACGGCGCGTGCCACCAGCAGGCTTTCGCTGGCGTTGCAGGGGCTGTACTTGTTGGTCTTGGCGTTGTCGGCCACCTTTACGGCCATGGCGATGTCGCAGGGGTCATCCACATAGGTGTGGCAATTGCCGTCCAGATGCTTGATGACGGGCACCTTGGCCTCGCGGCTGATGCGCTCGATCAGGCCCTTGCCGCCCCGGGGGATGATGACGTCCACATAGTCGGGCATGGCAATGAGCTGACCCACGGCATCGCGGTCGGTGGTCTCCACCAGCTTGACGCCGTCTTCGGGCAGGCCGGCCTCGGCCAGCGCCTGGGCCACCAGCCTGGCCAGCGCCTTGTTGGAGTCGATCGCCTCCGAGCCGCCGCGCAAAATGCAGGCATTGCCGCTCTTGATCGAGAGGCTGGCCGCTTCGATGGTCACATTCGGGCGGCTTTCATAAATCATGCCGAACACGCCCAGGGGCACACGCATCTGACCCACGCGGATACCGCTGGGCATCTGCTTGAGGCCGCTGATCTCGCCGATCACATCGGGCATGGAGGCGAGTTGCTCGCAACCTTCGGCACAAGTCTCCAGCACCTTGGGCGTCAGACGCAGCCTGTCGACCATGGGTGCCGACAGGCCATTGGCCACGGCGCGCTCCAGATCACGAGCATTGTCGATCTGCAGCGGCTCGACGTTCTCGCGCAGCAGACGGGCCAGCGCCTTGAGTGCTTTGTTTTTAGTAGCTGCAGACGCACGCGCCATCAGTGCAGAGGCGGATTTTGCCTGTACACCAAGGTTGTGCATGTATTCGACGGTATTGAGCGCGTTCATGGCGTGATTTTCGCCGAGATAAGCAAGTTGCGCAGACAAGCCCGAGCACGAGGGGGTTTATGGCCCTGCTGACACCTACACTCAGCCTCTGAATCGCAAGGAGACTTATGAGCCACAACACCACAGCGCTGCAGGAAAGCGCCCGCCAGCTCCAGCAGCTGCGCAGCGGATTCGAGCAGCTCGCCCACTCGCAGATCAGCGCCAGCGCCCTGGGCCAGCAGGCACGCGCCGCGACCACATTGCTTGAGGCACTGCCACCACGCTATGGCGAGGTGCTGCTCAACCTGCTGGACCGGCTCGAATCCAGCGCGCTGTTCACCGAGGAAAGCTGCTCCTTCAGCCAGAAGGACCTGCTGGACAATCTGCGCCTATGGGCCGACAAGGCCCAAACCCAGCTAGCCGCCAATCCCGGCTGAGCCGCAAATCAGCGCCCGGCCTGGGCCAGCTGCATGGCCAGTTGCCGCAGGGCCTGCCAGCTGTCGCGCGGCCAGCCCGCGCTGGGCAAACCTTTGACAATGCCGTCCACGGCATGGGCAGCCTGGAGCAGTTCGGCCGCGCGTGCATCGCTGACACGCGGCAGCAGCCGTTCCATCAGTCTCTCCTTGGGGCCCCAGATGCGGTTCTCGCGCAGTGCCATGGGCAGGGGCTTGCCGCCCGCCATGGCGTCCTTGACCCGCTTGATGTTTCGAATGTCCTCGGCCAGCGCCCAATGCACCAGCACCTCGGCCTCGCCTTCGGCCTGCAGGCCGTCCAGCATGCGCATGCTGCGCGCCACCTGGCCCGAAAGCACGGCCTCGGACAGCTTGAACACGTCGTAGCGCGCCACATTGAGCACCGCCTGCTCCACCTGCGCCAGACTCAGCTCGCCCTCGGGGTGGAGCAGGGCCAGCTTCTGAATTTCCTGGTGCGCTGCCAGCAGATTACCTTCCACTCGGTCGGCAAAGAACTGCAGCGTGCGCTGGCCCTCTTCACCGGCAGCCACACGCTGGTTCTGCAACGCCAGACGCTGTGCAATCCAGTGCGGCAGCGCGCCGCGCTCCACGGGATCGATCTGGATGGAAACGCCGTTGCCGTCCAGCGCCCCAAACCAGGCCCCGGTCCTGGTGGCCTTGTCCAGGCGCGGCAGACTGATCAGGGTCAGCGTGCTGTCGTTGCCCTGGGCGCTGCTGGCCAGTTGCTGCAGCGCAGCACTGCCGTCCTTGCCGGGTTTACCGCTGGGAATGCGAATTTCCAGAATCTGCTTGTCCGCAAACAGGCTCAGGCTGCCGCCGGCCGCCAGCACGCCGCTCCAGTCAAAGTGCGCGCCCATGACGGTGTAGCTGCTGCGCTCGGTATAGCCCTGAGCGCGCGCCGCGGCACGGATCGCGTCGGCCGCTTCCTGCTGCTGCAAGGGCTCGTCGCCATGCAGCACATAGAGCGAGCGCAAGCCCTTGGCCAGATGGGAGGGAAGCTGGTTCAGCGCAAGCTGCATGGAGAAAAGTTTTCTATAAAAAGTATCTGAAACGCCCTGAATTCAAGCATCAGCAGCTATCAGATTTATCGAGCCAACGCTGGAGACTCTCGACCTCCTCTCGGGAACGGCACAAGCGCCGCCCCGCCACGCAGCCACTCAGGCAATGGCTTATGACACCTGTAGGCTCTTCACTGCGCCGAGGCGGCGAATGATCTGCTGGACGATGTCGTTGCGCATGTCCTTGTTCAGCATTTCCTCTTCTGCAGCTTTGGACAAGGCATTGGTTTCGTTATAGGTCACGTTGCGGATCTGGCGAATTTCGACCGGCTCGATCAGCCCGTCGCCGCCGGGCGTGCGCAGCGAGAAGCGCACAAGCAGGCGCAGCTCGATTTCACGCACCTGACCAGCCACATTGGAACCAATGATCACGCGCTGAGCCTGCTCGCTGATGATCTGGCAGATCACTTCGGCAGTATCGGGCGAAGCCGGGTCCTTGATCACGGTCAATTGATCGCTGACCGACTCCAGACTGCGACGCAGCAAAGTGCCCACGGGCGCACCACGCCCCGCCTGCACGTAAATGGAGCGAAACACAAAATTCGGCGCTCCGCGCAGGCGAAAGCCGCAGGCACCCAGCAAAGGCGTCAAGGCCATGGCGGCCAGCAGCGTACGTTTTTGCATCAACTGTCCTCTAATCTTCAAGCCCTGCTGCGAGCATCGCCTCCTGCTCCAGAAATACAGAACAAGAGCCGCCCCGCAGCGAAGGTATTGTCCCCCTCTCGCGAAGCGAGAGAGGGGGAAGGCGGGGCCTCCTGGGCACACAGCGCCTCAGGGGGGAGCCATTTACACCACAATATTCACCAGACGTCCCGGCACCACGATGATCTTCTTGGGTGCACGGCCTTCGGCAAACTTCTGGTACTCCTCGTTGGCCAGCGCAGCCGCCTCAATGGCAGCCTTGTCGGCAGTGGCGGACACCAGGATCGCACCGCGCAGCTTGCCGTTGACCTGCAGCACCAGCGAGATCTCGTCCTGCACCAGGGCCTTGGGATCGACCTGCGGCCAGGGGGCATCGAGCAGATCGCCCAGGTGGTTGGCATAGCCCAGCTCGCTCCACAGCACATGCGCCAGATGGGGCGTTGCGGGGTAGAGCACGCGCAGCAGAATGCCGAAGCCTTCGATCAACGCCACCTTGGCACCGGTGTCATCCAGGGCCTTGAAGTCTTCCAGCGCATTGATCATCTTCATCGCGCCGGACACCACGGTGTTGTACTGCATGCGCGAGTAGTCGTACTCGACCTGCTTGAGCACGTTGTGGATTTCCAGACGCAAGGCCTTGGCCGCCTTGCCGAATTCCACATCGTCCAGCGACTTGGCGCCGGCCACGCCCTGCACGGCGGAAGCCATGTCCATGCCTGTCAGCTTGCTGCCGAAGTTGTAGACGCGGCGCAGGAAACGATAGCTGCCTTCCACGGCGGCGTCGTTCCACTCCAGAGTCAGCTCGGGAGGCGAGGTGAACATGGTGTACAGACGTGCGGTGTCGGCGCCGTACTTCTCGATCAGATCCTGAGGGTCCACGCCGTTGTTCTTGGACTTGGACATGGTGCCCACGCCCTCGTAATCGATGGCGGTACCCACGGGCAGCAGGCCGTCGGCGCTGTCCACTTCGACCTTGAGCTTGGCGCCGATGATCTTGCCGGAGTCGTCGAACACATGCTCCACATCCTTGGGCCAGAAGTATTCCTTGGCGCCCTTGGCCGTGCGACGGCTGTAGATGTGGTTGAGCACCATGCCCTGGGTCAGCAACTTGGTGAAGGGCTCGTCGATCTTGACCAGGCCCAGGTCGCGCATGACCTTGGTCCAGAAACGCGCATACAGCAGGTGCAGGATGGCATGTTCCACACCGCCGATGTACTGGTCCATGGGCATCCAGTAATCGGCGCCGTCGGCCACCATCTGCTCGCCGTTCTTGGCGTCGCAATAGCGCATGAAGTACCAGGACGAGTCCACGAAGGTGTCCATGGTGTCGGTTTCACGGCGGGCAGGCTTGCCGCAGCAGGGGCAGACCACGCCGGCGTGGAAGGCTTCGCTCCTGACCAGGGGATTGCCGGAGCCATCGGGCACCAGATCCTGGGGCAGGACCACGGGCAGGTCCTTCTCGGGCACGGGCTGAGGACCGCAATCGGCGCAATGAATGATGGGGATGGGAGTGCCCCAGTAGCGCTGACGGCTGATGCCCCAGTCGCGCAGACGCCAGGTGGTCTTGAGCTCGCCCAGGCCCTTGTCGCCCAGAATCTTGGCCACGGCCTGCACCGCATCCTTGTGGTTCAGACCGTCGAAGTCGCCGGAGTTGATCAGTACGCCGCGCTCCTTGTCGCCATACCAGTCGCTCCACTGCTTGTCGTCATAAGCGGCCTGGCCTTCCACGGCCACCACCTGCTTGATGGGCAGGCCGTATTTGTTGGCAAAGGCGAAGTCGCGCTCGTCGTGGGCCGGAACGCCCATCACGGCGCCGTCGCCATAGCTCATCAGCACATAGTTGCCGATCCAGACCTCGACCTGCGCGCCGGTGATGGGGTGGGTGACGAACAGGCCCGTGGGCTTGCCTTCCTTTTCCTTGACGGCCAGCTCGGCCTCGGTCGTACCGCCCTTTTTGCACTCCTCGATGAAGACTGCCAGTTCGGGGCTGGAGGCCGCCGCATGCAGCGCCAGCGGGTGCTCGGGGGCAACCGCGCAGAAGGTCACGCCCATGATGGTGTCGGCACGCGTGGTGAAGACATACATCTTGCCATCGCCGATCAGTTCGCCCGCAGCGTTCCTGACCTCATGCGTGAACGCAAAGCGCACGCCGGCGGACTTGCCGATCCAGTTCTCCTGCATCAGGCGCACCTTGTCGGGCCAGCCATTCAAGGTGGCCTTCTCGTTGCCGACCTGCACATGATCCAGCAGTTCCTGAGCGTAATGGGTAATGCCCAGGTAGTAGCCGGGAATCTCGCGCTTTTCCACCAGCGCGCCGGTACGCCAGCCGCGGCCGTCGATGACCTGCTCGTTGGCCAGCACGGTCTGATCCACCGGGTCCCAGTTCACCACCTGGGTCTTGCGGTAGGCAATGCCTTTTTCCAGCATCTTGAGGAACAGCCACTGGTTCCACTTGTAGTACTCGGGGTCGCAGGTCGCGACCTCGCGGCTCCAGTCGATGGCCAGGCCCATGGCCTGCATCTGCTTCTTCATGTACGCGATGTTCTCGTACGTCCACTTGGCGGGCGGCACCTTGTTCTTCAGCGCAGCGTTCTCGGCTGGCAGACCGAAGGCGTCCCAGCCCATGGGCATGAGGACGTTGTAACCCTTCATGCGCAGCTGGCGCGTGAGCATGTCGTTGATGGTGTAGTTGCGCACATGGCCCATGTGCAGCTTGCCGCTGGGGTAGGGCAGCATGGAGCAGGCGTAGTACTTGGGCTTGCTGCCGTCTTCGGTGACGCGGTAGGCGTCCTTGGCTTGCCAGTGGTCTTGCGCGGCGCGCTCGACCTCGATGTGGTTGAATTTTTCTTGCATGGTGCAGTGCAGTGGCCGCCAGCCCCACTTGGGACCCGGCAAGGTAGAAATCTGAAATCAGCAGGGATTTTAGGCTGCCCGACCGCTTGCGCCGTTTTAGCCTTGCATGACCGCAGAACCCGCTGCGCCATCCCTGCGGCCTTCCTGCACGCCACGCTGGGAAATACGGCTTTGCGTAAGCTAGTGGCTGTTCACACATTGCTGAACTTTTTGCACGCCAGCCGGTCTTACCGGCCTGTTTACGTGCCCGACGCCATCGCCTGCCTTCTGCCCGAAGTTGCCAGACTTGCGCTCCTGCCCCGGTCCATTCTTCTGAGGAGCTGCTCTTGCTTTCCCGCTGGTCTTTTGTTTCTGACTGGAATCCCGCCATGCAAATGCTGGCCTCGCTCTGCGTCCTGGCCCTGACCGCTCTTGTGGCCGGCTGGCTGACCCAGTGGCTGGGGCTCAAGGTCTTTCGCCGTATGCGCGACACCCTCAGGACTGGCTGGGCCCAGATCCTCATGCACGACAAGGTGCTGCGCCGCCTGGCCAAGGTCGTGCCCTCGCTGATCGTGCAGTTCGGCGTGCAAGGCGTGCCGCATCTGGAGCCGCGCTGGACCACGCTGATCACCAATGTGGCGGTGGCCTTCACGCTCTACCACCTGGCACGCGCGCTGTGCGATCTGCTCAATGCCACGAACGAGGCCCATGAACGCGACGAGGCACGCAAGGCCGCCGTCCAGACCCATTCCATCAAGAGCTATGTGCAGTTGGGCAAGCTGCTGGTCTGCAGCTTTGCCGTGGTGCTCATCGTGGCCACGCTGATGGACCGCTCGCCGCTGCTGCTGCTCTCGGGCCTGGGCGCCATGTCGGCCGTGCTGATGCTGGTCTTCAAGGACACCATCCTCTCCTTTGTCGCCGGCGTTCAGCTCGGCAGCAACGACATGCTGCGCGTGGGCGACTGGATAGAGATGCCCCAGGTCGGCGCCGACGGCTTTGTGACCGATATCGCGCTCAATACTGTCAAGGTGCAGAACTGGGACAAGACCATCACCACCATTCCCACCTGGCGGCTGATGACGGACAGCTTCAAGAACTGGCGCGGCATGTTCGACTCGGGCGGACGCCGCATCATGCGCTCGCTGAACCTGGACGCCAACACCGTGCACCTGCTTTCATCCGAGGAACGCGCGGGCATGGGCCATATCGCGCTGCTGCAACCCTACTGGAGCGAGCGCGACGGCCTGCAGGCCATGCCCGGCGCGGCCGAGGCCGCCATGCCAACCCAGGCCATCGCGGCCCACCAGGTGACGAATCTGGCCGCCTTCAAGGCCTATGCCTACGCCTATCTGATGGGCCACCCGCGCATTGGCAAAGGCCCGGGCATGTTCCTCATGGTGCGCACCATGGAGACATCGCCCACGGGGCTGCCACTGCAGCTGTTCTGCTACACCAACACCACCGTCTGGGTGGAGTACGAAGGCATACAGGGCGAAATCTTCGACCATCTGATCGGCGTGCTGCCGCAGTTCGGGCTGACGCTGTACCAGCGCTCGTCGGACTACGGCACCCACTATCCGCCCGCCCGTCCCGATGTAGTAGCCCGTTAATACCCGCGGCGCCACTTGCCTGTCCACAATGGTTTGACACTTCAAAAGGAGACAGACCATGGCAGGCAAGAAGATTTTGATGATTTGCGGCGACTACTGCGAGGACTATGAAACCATGGTCCCGTTCCAGGCCCTGCTGGCCGTGGGCCATACCGTGCACGCGGTCTGCCCCGACAAAAAGGCCGGCGACCAGATCAAGACCGCCATCCACGACTTTGAAGGCGCACAGACCTATAGCGAAAAGCCCGGCCACAACTTCACGCTCAACGCCACGTTTGCCGATGTGAAGCCCGAGCAGTACGACGCCCTGGTCATCCCCGGCGGCCGCGGCCCCGAGTATCTGCGCGGCTATGAAAGCGTGCGCGCCGCCGTACGTCACTTCTTCGACACCAACAAGCCCGTGGCCGCCGTCTGCCATGGCGCGCAGTTGCTGGCCGGGGCCGGCGTGCTCAAGGGCCGCACCTGCTCGGCCTACCCCGCCTGCCGCGCCGAAGTGGAACTGGCCGGAGGCAGCTATGCCGACATTCCCGTCGACCAGGCCCATACCGAAGGCAATCTGGTCAGCGCCCCGGCCTGGCCTGCCCATCCTGCCTGGATCGCCCAGTTTCTCGCTCTGCTGGGCACGAAGATTTCGCACTGAAATCGGCCTCCAGCGCTTTTCCACCAAGCGTAGCAAGCTATCAATTCGAGAGTTCACCTCTTGACGCAGCAGTCGCCGGGCCACACCATGGCCCGGTTTTTGTTTTGGAGAGTCGCGCCATGTGCCAGGTCTTTATCAGCGCCGATCCGCAGCTCTGGGCCCACCGGGCCCGCTCCATCCGGCTGCATGGAGTCGCCACCAGCATCCGGCTGGAAAACCTGTTCTGGCAGGTACTCGAAGAGATTGCCGCGCGGGACGGCTATACCGTTCCCCAGCTCTGCACCAAGCTCTACGACGAGCTGCTGGCCGAGCGCGGAGCGGTGGACAACTTCAGCTCTTTTCTGCGCGTCTGCTGCACCCGCTATCTGGCGCTGCAGCTGTCGGGCGATATTCCGCAGGACATGGGCATACCGATTCGCTCGCTGGGCAATGCCTCGTCACTCAAGTCCTCAAGCCCACAACTCACGCACTGAGGTTCAGCGCAGATACACGGCCTCGAGTCGCAGCAGCGCACGCCCCTCGGCATCGCTGAGCACCAGTTTCTGCCCCTGCACGACATAGCTGCTGACCTGAGCCAGAGTGGCCAGCAGCAGCTGCTCCCGGCGCATGCCCTGCACGCAGGCCATGCGGGTGCCGCCCACGGCCGAAAAACGCAGCCAGCGCCCATCCAGGCTGTAGTTGCCGCGCAGGCGATTACAGCCGCCCGCGCCATGAAAACGGCCGCTACCGGTCTCCAGCACCAGATGCGGCTCGGGCTGATTGTCATAGGCGCTGACATACGGGCCGTCACCCAGCTGCACCAGTTTCCAGTAGGTATCGAGAAGCGGGGCCGGCACGGCAGCCATGGCTTCGCCTTCGGACGCTGCAGGCCCTGCATCCGCAGCGCCGACTGCCAGGCTCCCCAACAGCAAGAGTGCGCTCAATGCCGGGCGAAGAAAGGTATGCAGCTTCGAGAAAGCAGTCATCACAAACACCTTTGCGGCCTTCAACGCATACAGACAAAGCGCTTGAAGCTCATTATTCAGGAGTCTCAGACGCTTGCGCAAGCACCTGATCACCGTGCACAAAGCTGCAGGCCGCCGCATTGGTACAGCGCCAGATGGCCTGCCCCGCCAGCGGCCCGCGCTGCATCAGCAACTTGCGCAGCGGCCACTCGCATTGCGGGCAGACCGGCACAGCATCGACCCGTCCGTGCCGCACCGGCTCTGCAGCCTCTGCCGCAGTGTCAGCCAACCTGGCAGGAGCCGCAACGGCAGGCTGGGCGGGCGACACCTGCGCCGACAGATCCCTATCGACCGCTGCCGAAGGCGGCGCCGGCATGACTGGCTCCAGCAGAATATCCACGGCCTCGGGCACGGGCGGCTTGACCAGATGGGCAGCGGCTTCCGCCACCGGCTCCTGCCTGGGTTTGCGCGCCTTGCTGGCCGCCTGCAACTGCCGGACATGCGCCACATGCCGCCTGTCGGTGGCACGACCGGGCTGCAGCCGCAGTTCTTCGAGCTTGTCCAGCAGCGCCTGCATTTGCTCGGGGCTCCACACGGGCTCGGCAAAGCTCTGGATATGGCCGACAAAGCCGAGGCCGCGCGTGACATGGGCCGGCATCTCGGTCTTGAACTCGCAGTCGCCCACAAAGGCGATCACCGAGTGCAGATGCTCGGGCGCGATGTCCAGCAGCGACTGCAAGGTCTTGATGTGCTTGTAGTTCTGGCGCAGCGGGTTCTGGAAGCGGCTGCGCTTTCTGAAGATCTGCTGCGTCCATTCGCGCTGCTTTTCGGTGCCGAAGATCCAGCCCTGGTAGTTCTTGGTTTCCAGCACGAACAGGCCGTAGGGTGAAAAGATCAGATGGTCGATCTGCGTGCTGCCGCCATCCGCCGTGGGCAGCGTGACGTTGTGCATGTCCACATAGACCAGCGGATCGAGCTGCCGGCGGATCGCAGCCTGCACGGCCCGCTCGCCGCGCCAGCCCTTGAAGCGCGGCGAGCGCAGCACGGCCGCCAGCACCGCGAATGCCAGCGCCAGCCCCAGATACAAAAACAGGCCATTAAAGGCCGTGGAAAGAATCTGATTCATTGATCCCACCATGTCAAAAACTGGCGCGTACAAAAGTCAGAGATGCCAAGCAGGAGCCGCCTCGCGGCGGGGGCGCCCGGCCAGGGGGAGCCTTTAATTCAACGCCATGCTCAGCTTGCGGCGATAGCTGTTGACCAGGGCCGTCGCCTCATCCTGCTCGGCGCTGTTCTTGCCCAGCAGCTCGATGCCGCCGCTGGTCTTGCCGGGCACAGCGTCCTGCTTCTTGGGCTTGGGCGGGGTCAGCAGCTCCAGCACGCCGACGATGAGCTTGCGCGCCGCCTGCTCGTTCCAGGTCTTGTCGCGCATGATGATTTCCAGCAACTCGTCCATGGCATCGGTCCACTGGCTGTGGGCCAGCAGCGCGCGCGCACGGCCGAAGCGGGCGTCGAAGTCGCGCTTGTTGGCGGCGATGGCGGCGTCGTACTTGGCCACGTCGGCATTGTCGCCCTGGACGGCGAATTCCAGCGCCTTGAGCCACTGGTTCAGCGCTTCGAAGCGCAGCGGCTGGGGAATGCGCTTGACGGGCTCTGCCAGCAGGGCCGCGGCTTCCTCGAAGCTGCCGGTGGCGATCAGCAGGCGCACATAGTCAAAGCGCGCATCGTCGTTGGCCGGGTCGGCCGCCAGCGCATCGGCCAGCTTCTGCAGCGCGGCCTGGGTGTCGCCGGACTCCAGCAGGGCCTGGGCTTCGTCGGCGTCAGCCTCGGCCGCCAGCTCGCCCTCGGAGGGCAGATGCTTGTCCAGAAACTCGCGCAGCTTGCCTTCGGGCTGGGCGCCCATGAAGCCGTCCACAGGCTTGCCGCCGATCATCAGCACGCAGGTCGGGATGGAGCGGATGCCGAACATGCTGGCCAGCTGCTGCTCCTGATCGGAGTCGATCTTGACCAGCTTAAAGCGGCCTTCATAGGCGACTTCCAGCTTTTCGAGCACCGGGCCCAGCGTCTTGCAGGGGCCGCACCAGGGTGCCCAGAAGTCCACCAGCACGGGTACGGCCATGGAGGCGGCTACGACTTCGGCTTCAAAATTCTCGAGGGTGACGTCAATCATGTGATTCCCAATGCTGCTTGTGCGCTGCCACCCGGGCAGCGGCGCTGAAAAATCTGCGAACCGGTCACTCCAGCAGAGTGGCCACCGCGCGATGCTGCGATTCTCCACGCAAATGCGCGAGCGCAAGCCATAGACCAGAGCGGGCCGGGTCTTTGCTCCTCAGATGGGAGCAGCCTGCGCATGTTTCAAGGTCGATTCAAGGTGTTTTATGCTGAAAACCAATGGATGACATGCGCAAGTAGCTACGGTTTCAAGAGTAACCGCCCCGCAGCCGCGCTCACCCCTGGGCTATATTGCTTGCGAACCAAGGAGCGCAGACTTGATTGAAGTTTCACAACTGGTGTTTGAATACCCGGGCCACCGCGCCCTCGACGGCGTGAGCCTGTCCATCGCAGCGGGCAGCGTGACGGCACTCGTCGGCCCCAACGGCGCCGGCAAATCCACGCTGATGCGCTGCATCGCCGGCCTCGAACAGCCGCTGTCCGGCCATATCCGTGTCAAAGGCCTGTCGGTCGAGGAACAGCCGCGCGAGGTGCACCGTCACCTGGGCTATCTCTCGGACTTCTATGGTCTGTATGACCGGCTCAGCGTGATGCGCTGCCTGCAGTACTCGGCCCTGTCCATGGGCGTTGCACCCGGTGACGTGGATGCCCGCGTACGGCAGGTGGCCGCCCAGCTGGGCCTGACGGAGCTGCTGCACCGCCACCCGACCGAGCTCTCGCGCGGTCAGCGCCAGCGCGTGGCGATCGGCCAGGCCATCGTCCACCAGCCCGGCGTGCTGCTGCTCGACGAGCCGGCCAGCGGCCTCGATCCCGATGCGCGCAGCAGCCTCTCGACGCTGTTTCGCCAGTTGCAGGCCCAGGGCATGACGCTGATCGTCTCCAGCCACATCCTCAGCGAGCTGGACGAGTACTGCACCCATATCCTGAGCATCCGCGACGGCCGCATCGAAAGCCACGAGGCGCTGCAGAACGCCCATGACGAGGGCCAGCCCGCCGTCGCCGGCCAGCAGCCCCTGCTCTATGCGCTGGAAGTGGCCGTGGAGCCAGGCGAAGGCCTGGAGGCGCGCCTGCGTCAGGCCTTGCTGAGCACCTCGGTGCAGGACTTCGACACCACGGGCCGTCGCCCGATCCAACTCTGGCTGCCAGCCGCCGCCAGCGCACGCGCCCAATGGCTGGCCCAGCTGGTGCAGGCCGGCATTCCCGTCGCCGCGCTCTACCCGGTGCGCGAGCGGCTGCAGGACCGCTATGCGCGCACTGCCCAGGCCCGCGATACCGAAAGTCAGGAGCAAGCATGAGCCAACGCAATCCCGAATTCCAGCGCCAGCTCTGGCTGAACTGGCGCCCCTCGCTGCTGGCCTGGAGCCTGGGCCTGAGCCTGCTCATACTGGCGCTGCCCTTCGCCCTGTCCTCCGCCAAGGGACTGCCCGGCACCCTGAGCATGACCGCCATTGCCGGCCTGTATCTGGCAGCCATCATCTATGGCAGCGTGCTGGCCGGGCGCAGCCTGGCCGAGGAAGCCAGCCAGAACACCTGGGACTGGCAACGTCTGTCCGTGCTCACGCCCTGGCAGATGGCCTGGGGCAAGCTGCTGGGCGCCACCTTGCCGGCCTGGCTGTACGTGCTGTGGTTTGCACTGGCCGTGGCGGGCATCACCCATTTCTGGGCGCTGGAGCCCCTGAAGCTGCAGCATACGATTGGCCTGGCCGTGATCTGGGGCCTGGGCCTGCAGACCTGGGCCATGAATTCCGTGCTCATGAGCTGGGGGCTGAGGGACAGGCCCATCAATCGCCGGCGAGCGGCACTGCTGCCTCTGCTGATCCTGTTCTTCGCCCCCGGCCCCTTTATCGACCATGTCTACAAGGGCATGGTGGACATCGACGCCGAGCCCGTGTTCTGGTGGGGCCTGAATGTGGGCGGCCTGGGCCTGGCCTATCTGGCCGGTGCGCTGGTGCTGGGCCTGGGGCTGCTGGCCCTGTGGCGCCAGCTTTGCACCCGACTCGATGTACGCACCCTGCCCTGGGCCTGGCCTCTGGGTCTGGCGCTGACGGGATTTTTCACAGCCGGCTCGCTCAATCTGGGCATTGCCGAATTTTTCAGCAGCACCGCCTGGATCGCGCTGATCGGCACCGCCTATGTCGCCCTGCAGCACATGGACCAGCATCTGCGCGCCTGGCGCCAGGTTCAATGGTCGGCCTCGCGCCAGCGCTGGCGCGAGGCGCTGGAGGCACTGCCGCTGTGGCCGGTCAGCCTGCTGCTGGGCTTTGCCATGGCCTTGCTGCTGCTGTTCGCCCCCCAGTCACTTGAGGCGGCCATCAGCGGCAAGCTCAACAGCTTTACCTTCTATCTGTGTCTGCATCTGCTGCGTGACTGCCTGCTGCTGACCGGCTTCGCCCTGCTGGCGGGCAGGCTCAAGTCTCCCCTGGCCTCGTTTGTCATCGCCTGGCTGATCCTCAACATCGCCGCGCCGCTGCTGGCCTATGGCATGGGCGGCTATACAGGTGCCATGTTTGTTCAGCCCGTGGTGGCCATGTGGATGGGCTCACCGGACGGCATAGAGCAAGCCGGCGCCTGGGTCAGCTATGTGCCCTGGGCTTCTCTAAGCCTGCAGATCCTGG
The DNA here is from genome assembly GCF_053615495.1 of Comamonas sp. HJ-2. Taxonomy (NCBI): domain Bacteria; kingdom Pseudomonadati; phylum Pseudomonadota; class Betaproteobacteria; order Burkholderiales; family Comamonadaceae; genus Comamonas; species Comamonas sp. HJ-2. The sequence goes on from NZ_JBSIFD010000003.1 coordinate 23,313, forward strand.
TCACGCTGGCCTGGGTCATTCATGTCTTCAGGGACCGCGTGCTGGGCTTTGCACGCGATAACGCGGCGGCCCATATCCGGGAGTCATAGTTGCTTTGCCCGGACGGCTATGCCCCACAGTCAGGCGGCAATGCGGCAAAACCGTAAAATCAGGGGTTCCACTAGGCCGGGCGGCAGCGCCCTGAAGAACATGAACCCCATCCAAGTTGGCGTGGTCATGGGTTCCAGCAGCGACTGGGACACCATGCAACACGCAGTTGCCATCCTCCAGCAATTCGGTATCGCTTTTGAAGCACAGGTCGTATCGGCCCACCGCATGCCGGACGACATGTTCCGCTTTGCCGAAGCCGCTGCCGACCGTGGCCTCAAGGCCATCATCGCCGGCGCCGGCGGTGCTGCCCACCTGCCCGGCATGATTGCCGCCAAGACCACCGTGCCCGTGCTGGGCGTGCCCGTGGCCAGCCGTCACCTGCAGGGTGTGGATTCGCTGCATTCCATCGTGCAGATGCCCAAGGGCGTGCCCGTGGCCACCTTTGCCATCGGCAATGCCGGTGCTGCCAATGCGGCCCTGTTTGCCGTGGCCCTGCTGGCCAACGAGGATGCCGAGCTGCGCAAAAAGCTCGAGGCCTTCCGCGCAGAGCAGACCGAAGCGGCCCGCAACATGACCCTGCCGGTGAACGCATGAGCGCCCGCGACACGCAAGTGATACTGCCGGGTGCGACGCTCGGCGTGCTGGGCGGCGGTCAGCTGGGCCGCATGTTTGCCCATGCCGCACAGGCCATGGGTTATTTCACCGCCGTGCTGGACAAGGACGAGACCAGCCCCGCTGGCCTGGTCAGCCATCAGCATGTGCGCACCGGCTATGAGGACGCCCAGGGCCTGGCCGAGCTGGCCCGACTCTGCGCGGCCGTGACCACCGAATTCGAAAACGTGCCCGCCGGCTCGCTGAACAAGCTGGCCGAGAGCCTGCCCGTATCGCCCGCCGGCTCGGCCGTGGCGATCGCCCAGGACCGCGCCGCCGAAAAAGCCCACTTCGTGAAGTGCGGCGTGCCCTGCGCCCCCTATGCCGTGATCGAGACGGCCGAGCAGTTGGCGGCCGTCAACGACGCGCTGCTGCCCGGCATCCTCAAGACCGCACGCATGGGCTATGACGGCAAGGGCCAGGTCCGCGTCAAGACCCGCGACGAGCTGATCAAGGCCTGGGACGAGCTCAAGCAGGTGGCCTGCGTGCTCGAAAAAATGCTGCCGCTGGCGCATGAGTGCTCGGTCATCGTGGCGCGCGGCCGCAATGGCGACATCGTCAACCTGCCCGTGCAGCGCAATCTGCATCGCGACGGCATTCTGGCCGTGACCGAGGTCTACGAAGGAAACGTGCCCGCAGCACAGGCAGAGCAAGCGATAGCCGCTGCGAAATCCGTAGCTATCGGCCTCGATTACGTGGGCGTGCTCTGCGTGGAATTCTTTGTGCTGGACAACGGCCAGCTGGTGGTCAACGAGATCGCCCCGCGTCCGCACAACAGCGGCCACTACAGCCAGAACGCAATGGATGTGTCGCAGTTCGAGCTGCAAGTGCGCTGCATGACCAATCTGCCCCTGGTGCAGCCGCGCCAGCACAGCGCCACCGTCATGCTCAACCTGCTGGGCGACCTGTGGTTCAAGGACGGCGACAGTGCACAGGCTCCGGCCTGGGATCAGATCCTGGCCCTGCCGGGTGCCCACCTGCATCTGTACGGCAAGGTCGATGCCAAGCCGGCCCGCAAGATGGGCCACTTGAACATCACCGCGGCCAGTCCCGAAAAAGCGCGTGAAACTGCTTTGAAGGCGGCCGAGATCCTCGGCATTGAAGCGTTCTGATAACACCCCCTGAGCGGCTTTGCCTAGGCGGCCCCGCCGCTTCCCCCTAGCCGGGCGCCCCTCTCTCGCTACGCGGGAGGGGGACGACGCCCTGAGCGTAAGGGGCGGCCCTTGCTCGGCGTCCTTCGCTGATGCTCTGCAAGCGCAAAAGCACCGCACATACGGCGGTGCAGTGCATGAAAGAGGAATTGAAATGATCTTGGATGGAACGCTGGAAGCCTCGGTGCAAGCCGCTGCTGCTGCGCTGCAGCAAGGCCGGCTGCTGGGCCTGCCCACCGAGACGGTCTACGGCCTGGCCGCGGACAGCGACAACGATGCGGCCGTGGCGCAGATCTTTGCCGCCAAGGGCCGCCCGGCCAACCATCCGCTGATCGTGCATGTGGCCGACGCGGCCGCCATCACGCGCTATGCCAAGGAAGTCCCGGTCTTTGCCCAGCAGCTGATCGACGCATTCTGGCCGGGGCCACTTACCTTGATCCTGCCGCGCCTGCCGCATGCAGCCAAGGCATCGACCGGCGGTCAGGACAGCGTGGGCCTGCGCTGCCCCTCCCACCCCGTGGCCCATGCGGTGCTCAAGGCCTGCCAGCAGCTCGATCCGCCGGTCTGGGGCGTCTCGGCCCCCAGCGCCAACAAGTTCGGCCGCGTCAGCCCCACCACGGCCGAGCATGTGGCCACCGAGTTTGGCGAGGAACTGCTGGTGCTCGATGGCGGCGCCTGCGAAGTGGGCATTGAATCGACCATCGTCGACTGCACGCGGGGCGTGCCCGTGCTGCTGCGCCCCGGCGCCGTTACGCGCGACGATATAGCGCGTGCCTGCGGCCTGCGACCGCTCTCGAAAGAAGAGCTGACTGCGGATACCCCGCGTGCTTCGGGAACGCTTTTGGCGCATTACGCGCCCAACGCCAAGGTGCGGCTCATGGATGCCAGGCAGCTGCAATCGGCGCTGGACATACTGGGCAAAGATGGCAGGAATATCGCCATCTATCACCGCAGCCCCCTCAATGTCACAACGACCCAGCTGCTGCTGCGCCGCATGTCCGACGAGCCGCGCGACGTGGCCCGCGAGCTGTTTGGCATGCTGCGCAATTTCGATGACTGGGGCGCCAAGCTGATCTGGATCGAAACCCCGCCCGACACTGCAGACTGGGAAGGCGTGCGCGACCGCCTGCAGCGTGCAGCGGCTGCGGGCTGAGCAGCCTCTTAGCTGATTTCCAAGTAAAGATACAAATTTTTATTCGTTTTCTTTATTAGACACCTTCTCTAACCTTGGTCGCTTCAAAGCAACTTCAAAGGTTAGAGCCATGGGAACCCGTCGCGACGCGCTTGGCAAGCTTCTGTCCATCAGTGCAGCATCCCTGGGCTTGGCGGCTTGCTCGCGCTCCGACAACCAGGCCAGCAGCGAAACGAGCCGCACGGCACAAAACGGCAAGGTCGTTCCCTTCAACTACCCCGACAACCCCTCTTTCGACCTGATCTATCTGGCCGACAGACTGGGCTACTTCGACGGTACCTCGACCCGCCCCAACTACGTGGGCAAGATTGCCGCCCCCCAGATCATTCCGCTGGTCGGCACGGGCGACATCCATTTCGGCTCGCGCATGGTGCCGCTGGTGATTTCGGCCATTGCGGCCGGGGCCGACATGAAGGTGATTGCCGCCGGCAGCAAGACGCTGCAGGAGGCGCCGCATATGAAGTACTTCGTGCGCAAGGATTCGGGCATCCGCACGCCCAGGGATCTGGAAGGCAAGACCATAGGCTTCAACAGCTTCGGCGCCTGCGCCGAATTTGTCTCCAAGACCTATTTCCGCGAGCACGGCGCCGATGTCAACAAGATCAACTTCCTGGTGGTTCCCGACAACCAGGGCGAGCAGGCCGTGATCGGCCGCAATGTGGATCTGGCCATCATCCACCCACCCCATTCAGGCGGTGCCGAAGCCAACCCCGAGCTGCAGCGCCTGTGGACCGACTACGACCTGGACCGCGGCCTGGGCGGCATGGCCCCCTACAGCGTCAACGGCAAGTTTGCGCGCGAGAACCCGCAGGCCGTGCGCGATGTGGTCACGGCCATCGCCAAGGCCGGCAACTGGGTCAATGCCAACACCGACGAAGCGCGCCGCTACACGGCCGAGCGCCTGGGCATGGAGCTCAAGCATGTGGAGCGCTATGCCTATGTGGACGACCAGATCATCACCGAGCCGCCCATCCAGTACTACATCGACGTGCTGGAGCGTGAAGGCAAGCTGCAGCCGGGCAAGGTGGCGGTCAAGGATGTGTACACCAACGAGTTCAACCCCTTTGCCAAGGGAGCGGCGACATGAGCGCGGCCCTCGACGACTCCAGCTCCGCCATCAAGATCCGGGCACGCGATGTGCGCATGGATTTCGCCATTGCCGACGAGCGCGGCCGCAAGCAGCAGATCGCCGCCCTGCAGGACTTCAATCTCGATATCCGTGAAGGCGAGTTCTTCACCCTCCTCGGACCCTCGGGCTGCGGCAAGTCCACGTTTCTCAATGTGCTGGCCGGGCTGGCGCGCAAGACCGGCGGCAGCATCAGCATCGACGGCCAGCCGGCCAGCGGCATCAACCGCGAGCAGGGCGTGGTGTTCCAGGGCTATGCGCTGTTTCCGTGGCGCACCGTGCTTCAGAACATCGAGGTCGGGCTGGAGATCCGCAAGATTCCCAAACGCGAGCGCCGGGAGACTGCCGAGCAGTTTTTGCACCTGGTGGGGCTGGCCGGCTTCGGCCAGCGCTACCCTCACGAACTCTCGGGCGGCATGCGTCAGCGCGTGGCCATCGCCCGCTCCCTGGCCTATTCGCCCAGCCTGCTGCTGATGGACGAACCGTTTGCCGCCCTGGATGCCCAGACACGCGAAATACTGCAGTCCGAGCTGCTGCGCATCTGGGAGCAGCACAAGACCACCATCGTCTTCATCACTCACAGCCTCGATGAAGCCATCTATCTGTCGGACCGCATCGCCGTCATGACGCACCGACCCGGTCGCATCAAATCCGTTCTGGACATAGCGCTGCCGCGCCCGCGCCCAGCCGAGATACGCCACGCCCCGGCCTTTGTGCAGCTGCGCGAACAGGCCTGGGATGTGCTGCGCGACGAAGTCGCCTTTGCCAGTGGCCACCGCCAGCAACCGCTGGCACCGCTGCTGCCCACCGCCCCTGATTTCAGCCTGGTCTTGCGAGGATTTGCCATATGAGCCAACTGGCCGCATCCCCATCCCGGCGCCCCGCCAAGCCGGTGTCGCTGCTTTCCTCCCGGCAACTCGGGCTCCAATGGCTGGAGCGCTCAGCCTGCGTGCTGCTGTTCTTTGCCATCTGGGAATTCCTGCCGCGCGCGGGACTGGTCAATTCGGCCTTTCTCAGCCCGCCATCCGCTGTTCTGGCGGCCATTGTCGAGCTGGCGCAGACCGGCCAGTTAGGCAAGCATGTGGCGGCCAGCCTGCAGCGCTCTCTGGCAGGGCTGATTCTGGCCATACTGGCAGGCGTGGCACTGGGCCTGCTGATGGGCGTGGTACGCCGCTTCGAGGCCTTTGTCGACCCCTTGCTGCAGCTGTTCCGTCAGGTTTCGGCCCTGGCCTTGTTTCCGGTCTTTCTGCTGTTCTTCGGCATCGGCGAGGCGTCCAAGATCGCCATCATCTTCTGGGCGGCCTTCTGGCCGGTGCTGCTCAACACCATCAGCGGCGTCAAGCAGGTAGAGAAGCTGCTGATTCATTCGGCGCTGTCCATGGGGGCCTCGCGCGGCTTCATCTTCTTCAAGGTCATCCTGCCGGCGGCGGCACCGTCCATCTTCACCGGCATCCGGCTGGCGGGCGCCTATTCGATCACCGCGCTGGTCGCCGCCGAGATGATCGGCTCGCATGCCGGCCTGGGCTTTCTCACGCTGAACTCTCAGGAGATCTTCCAGATCCCCAGCATGTATGCAGGCATCGTGCTGCTGGCCGTTCTGGGCCTGGCGCTCAACTATGGACTGGCCTTGCTCGAAAAGCGCCTGACGCGCTGGCGCAGCGGGCTGGAATTCCATGAGTAGGCCGGTGCAGTCCTGGCGGCGCCTGGCGATTGTCGGTACCGCGCTGGCGGCCGCTGCCGCCGGCGCTGGCGTGCTCTGGCCCGCCTTGCCGCAGCTCGGCGACATCGAGACTGCAGGCCCGGTGCTGCAGCAGGCCCGGCGCAATGGCGTGCTGCATGTGGCCCTGCGCAGCTATGCGCGCCCTGCCCTGCCCGGCGAAGCCTTGTCGCCAGAACCCGATGTCTACGACCAGGCCCTGGCGGACTGGCTGGGCCGGCAACTGGGCACCAGCGTCAAAATCAGCCCCGCAAGCGATGCAGACCTGGTGCTCGAAGGCGTGGCGCCGCGGGATGGCCCGACCGCTGCCGATCGACAGACCGGCGGCAGCTATATGCCGCAGAGCCTGCAACTGCTGGTGCTCAAGCAGCAGGCCTCCCTCTGGAGCCGCCATGCCCCCGGTCACTGGAGCTCCTGGCTGCCGCATGTGGCGCAGAAGGCCGCCCCCAGACCCACGGCCTGCGTCGCCACGGGTCAGGCCTCTGCCAACACCTTGCAGACCCAGGGCCTGCAGCCTCTTTTCGCGCCCTCCAGCATTCATGCAGTCAGCGATTTCCTGGCCGGCAAATGCCATGTTCTGGCCGAGTCGCCCGAGGTCATCACGCGCCTGCTGCAACAGGACAACTGGCGCTTCTACACCCGCCTCGGCAACCGCTTTCGCTCCACGGATCAGGCCCATATCCGTCTGGCCAAAGCCGATGCACAGTCCACCCGCTGGCTGCAGCACGCCGTCCAGCAGTGGCAGCGCAGCGGTCTGCAGCAACGCGCGCAGGACAACCGCGTCAGCACGATTGCTCTGGAAGCTTCCTTGCTGGAAGACGGAGCCATCTGCCACTGACCGTCCGCCTCTTTTCCGCTCTCTACCTTCTTGACCATGTTCTCCAGCCACTTCAACGATGTACTCGGCACCCTGGAAAAAACCGCCGTCGCACGCGACCGCCAGGGCGGCCATGCGGCAGCGGAAAAAGCCTTGCTGCGCGATGCCGGCCTGCTGCGCCTGGCGATTCCGCGCGAACATGGCGGCGATGCGCTGAACTGGCCCGACATCTACCGCCATGTGCGCGCCCTGGCCGCCGTCGACAGCGCCCTGGCCCATGTGCTGGCGTTTCACCAGCTCCAGGTCGCCACCGTGCTGATCTATGGCTCGCGCCAGCAGCAGCGCCTCTGGCTGCGCCGCACCATCGACGAGAACGGCTGGTGGGGCAATGCGCTGAACCCGCGCGACACGCGTCTGCAGGCCCTGCCCCGCAGCTCGGAGCTCGCCGGCGGCTATGTGCTCGACGGTCTGAAAGGCTTTTGCTCGGGCACGCGCGGCTCTCACTACCTGACGGTATCGGCCAGTGTGGCAGGCCATGCGCAGCCGGTTCTGGGCCTGCTTGAAACCGCCTCGCCCGGCATTGCCGTCAAGGATGACTGGAACCCCATGGGCCAGCGCCAGACCGACAGCGGCTCGGTTCAGTTCAATCGCGTCCAGCTTCCTGCCAGCGCCGTCATGCGCGACGAGAGCGCCGAGGTCACGGCCTTTCATACGCTGCGCAATTGCCTGGCGCAGCTGGTGCTGGTGAATCTGTTTGTCGGCGTGGCCCAGGGCGCTCGCCGGCAGGCACGCGACTATGCGCGCGAACATGGCCGGCCCTGGCTGGGCTCGGCGGTGGAGCGCGCCACCGACGATCCCTATCTGCTGCGTCGCATGGGCGAAATGCAGGCCCAGATTTCGGGGGCGGCCCTGATGGCCGACCACGGCGCAGATCTGCTGCAAAAAGCCTGGGAGCGCGGCCCTGGGCTGAGCGCGGCGGAACGCGCCGAGGTCGCCATCGCCGTCTTCGAAGCCAAGGTCATGGCGCATCGCTGCACCTTGTTCGCCACCCAGGAGATGTTCGATGTGGTGGGCTCGCGCGGCACCCATGCCGATCTCGGCTTCGACCGTTTCTGGCGCAATGTGCGCACCCATACCCTGCACGATCCGCTGGACTACAAGCTCCAGGCCCTGGGCCGCTGGGCCGTGCATGGCGAGGAGCCCTCGGCCCAGCACTACAACTGAAGCCGCAGCCAAAAAATCCGGGACCCGCCCGGATTTTTCGTGTAGGCCGCGCCGCCTCAGAAGCGGTAGCCTATGCCCACGGAGAACACATCGGGATTGAGTCTGACGCTGATGCTCTGGCCCGAAGACAGGTGGATCTTGGTCTTCAGAAAGCTCTTGGAGTAGGAGGCATCCACAAACCAGCGCTCGTTGAAGTTGTAGACAAAGCCCAGCTGCGCCAGCGCACCGAACTTGTCGTCGAGCTCGGCGGTGGTCGGATTCGCCTGGGTGCCCCCTGTCAGGCCGTTGAGCGTAGCCGTGGTCTTTTCGCCATAGAAATGAGCATAGGTCACACCGACGCCCAGATAGGGGCGGAACGCGGCCTTGGCCTCGTTGAAGCGGTACTGCAGCATCAGCGTCGCCGGTATCGCCTTGGTGCTGCCCAGCTTGCCCACGCCGGCAATCGAGCCGGCTCCCGACAGATCATGCTTGAAGGGCGTGGCCAGAGGCACGTCCAGCGCCAGATTGTCGGTCACCATATAGGTGATGCCGCCGCCCAGCTGGGTATTGCTGCCGGCGTCGACCTTGGTGTTGGGAAAGGATGGTGCCGACAGATTGCCGCTGCTCACATCGGGCGACAGATGGGTCACGCCGACACGCGCCATCCAGCTTCCGGCCGATTGGGCGCTGGCCAGACCGCAGGCCGCCAGCGCAGCAGCGGCTGCAATGATCCGCACAGAAATCTTCATGGTTTTGTCTCCTTGTTATTGAGGTGCGGACGGATTTACAACCAGCCCTTCTGGGCCAGAGAGCGAGAAACCAGCTGGCTCATTTGCTGATGGCCGTAAGGCGTGGGGTGGAAACTGTCAGCAAAGACATGGTGCTGCCACCAGTCAGGGCTGGATTTGCCGGGTGTGGCACTCAGGGCCGCTGCCGTGCAGGTAGGGAATGTGTAGCTGGGCAGGCCACTTTCGTCCACGCCAGTGATCGGGCAGACCGGGTCCTTCACGTTGTCGAAGTCGTACTGTGCCGGGTTGCTGATCTGGCTCTTGAACTCGGTGTAGAAATCGACCAGCACCACCTGGGTCTGGCCTGCCAGACTGGCAGCCAGCTGGTTGTTGAAGACCTGTACCAGGGCATCGAATGACGCTTCCTGCTTGGCGGCCGCAGCAGCCCCCTGATCCCCGCCGCCTGCGGCCTGGGCAATGCTGGCCAGGACCATCTGGAAGCGCGGTGTCTTGGTGATGGCAGGAACATTCAGCACGGCCACACGCGTGGCGCCCTTGGCGACCACATTCTGCGCAATGGAGCCGGCCAGAGTCTTGGCCAGGGTCTGCAGATAGGCACCCGCCGCCAGGCCGGCGAACTTGGAGGCATCGCCTCCGGCCTGTGTCATCAGGGCCGTGGACGTTCCCGCAGCCTTGGAATCCAGCCAGGCCACCATGGCGTTCAGCGGCTGCGAATTGCCCTTGGCTGCGGCAATCAGCGCCCCGATCACATCGGCGGCATCGTTGGCACCGCCATCGATCACGACGAGATCATCGGCGCTGAAGCCTGCCTTGGATGCGGCCTGGATCTGAACCAGTACCGACTTGGGCGATGTCGGCGCATCCAGCGGGTTCACGCGGCCACCACCCACGGCGTAGTTGGTGCAGGTGGCGACCTCCTGATAAGTCGTGAGATTCTCGTCACCGGCACGAAAGTGCGCGCACAAGCTCTGGCTGAACTGGTCGGCAATGCGCTCGGGCCAGATCATGGTCGAGCCAGCACCAGTGGGCGCCGAGCCCTGTACCGTGAACTTGAAACCGAAGGTACCGCTGTCCGCGAGGCTATCGCCCATGACCTTGACCGAGGTGACCTTGGCCTTGGGGGTGGTATCGGCCCCCCCTCCGCCGCCGCAGGCCGCCAGCAGGCCCACCGTTGCCATTGCAGCCGCCAAGAGTTTGAGTTTGCTTGCCAAGATGATGTTCTCCTGAGGTGTTGTGAATCGCACGGTCGTGCTTTTTTCCTCAGCGTCATCCTAGCGACACTCATCCCCGCGTTGTTATCGGGCAATTACCGATGGTCGGACAAAAATCCAACGCCCAATAAGCGGGTCATCAGGCTGTCACCCAACAAAAAAACCGGACCAGGGTCCGGTTTGTCGAGGCGGACAAAGGGCGGCGATGTAGCGGTGATGGAGCGCCGCCCCGGGCGGCTACTGGGCCGCCGTCCAGTCCACCAGTGCATCCCAGGCCGTGCGTGCCGCGGCCGCATTGGCATGGTTGGCCATGGCCACCAGCACATAGCGCTGGCCGCTGGCACCGTCGACATAGCCGGCCAACGCGGCCGAGTCGCGCAAACTACCGGTCTTGAGGTGGGCGGCGCCCACAAACCGGCTCTTGCTGCGCCGCAGCGTGCCGTCCACGCCGACAATGGGCATGGAGGAGACGAACTCGGGCATCACGGGCGAGACCCAGGCGTTCTGCAGCATCTGCCCAAGGCCGCTGGCCGTGATGCTGGCATTGCGGCTCAGGCCTGCGCCGTTGTCCACCACGGGCTGCTCGGCATTGCCCCAGCGCGCGGCCCACCACTGTGCCAGCGACTGGCGCGCGGAGTCGAAGCTGGCCACGCCGGTGCGCTGCATGCCCAGCGTGAGCAGCACATGCTGGGCCATGATGTTGTTGCTGTATTTGTTGATGTCGCGCACCACTTCGGACAGCGCCGGAGACTCCAGCTGGAAGGCCGGCTGCAGGCCCTGTGGCACGCTGCCGTCGCGCACGGCGCCGGTGAGCTTGCCGCCCAACTCGCGCCACATGCCTTCTATGGCCTTGGCCGCAAAGCGCTCGGGCTGCGCCGGTGCAATGGACCAGCTCTTGTCGCCGCAGCTTGCCGGATAGCTGCCGTTGAAGGCGATGCGCTGCGGATTGTTCATGTCCAGTTGCATCTTGCTGCGCCAGTCGCCGCAATCAGAAGTAGGAGCAGCTAGCGCAACTGTCTGCTGGTTTTCCATACCAAACATCGGTGGATCGTATTGAATACGAGCGACACCAGCTCCTGTATCAGGAGCAATATTCAGCGCCACGGCCTTGTAGTTGATCAGCAGCGCATCGGGCGAGGCGTTATAGGGCCGCCAGGGCTCGTTGTCGAATACCGCCGCATCATGCGTGGGCAGCTGAAAGGCGCTGCGGTCCAGCACGATATCGCCCACGATGACCTTGATGCCCATGCCTTGCAGGCGGCGCAGCATCAGCCACAGGCGCTCCAGCACCAGCTTGGGGTCGCCCTGACCCTGGATGTAGAGATTGCCGCGCAAGGCGCCATCGACCACCGGACCGCCCAGATAGACGGGCGTGCGCCAGACATAGGCCGGGCCCAGTTGGTCTAGCGCCGCATAGGTGGTGACCAGCTTCATGACCGAGGCCGGATTCATGGCCTGGTGCGTGCGCCAGGCCAGGCTCGGTGGCGATTTTCCATCCACATTCATCACCAGCAGCGATACGGCGTCGCGCGGAATCTTGGCGCGTTGCAGCGCCGCGTCCACGGCGGCGGGAATGCGGGTGTCGGCAGGCGGAGACTGCGCCAGCGAGGACTGGGCCAGCAGCGCCAGCAACGATGCGCCCAGCGCGCTCAGGGTCTTGCGAAGAAAGAAGGGGGTCTGCAGCATGGGGCCAGAGTCTACGCCGGGCTTCGCCCATGCCGGGCATTGGCAGCGCCCGCGGCAAGCTGGCAGCGGGCGTCCGATAATGCAGGGCTATGCTGCCGTCTGTTGCAGCCCAGTGCAGCCCGTATTGCGCTCCAGCCCGCCTGCGGCTGACGCCCCGCCGAACATGAATCTTCTCGCCATCGACACCAGTACCGATACCCTGTTTGTTGCCGTCCAGCGTGGCGATGCCATCTGGCAGCACAGCGGGCCTGGCGCGCAGCAGTCGTCGGCCCAGTTGCTGCCGGCGATACGCCAGCTCATGAAGGATGCGGGGCTGAGTTTCGCGCAGCTGGACGCCATTGCCTTCGGGCGCGGCCCCGGCTCCTTCACGGGCCTGCGCACGGCCTGCGCCATCACCCAGGGTCTGGCGTTTGCCGCCAAGGTTCCCGTGCTGCCCGTGGACTCGCTGCTCACCGTGGCCGAAGAGGCCCGTCATCTGCATGGCTGCACCGAGGTCGAGGCCGTGCTCGACGCGCGCATGCACGAGGTCTATCACGCAGCCTTTTGCTATGTGGACGGCCAGTGGATCGAGCCCGAGGACTTCGGCCTGTGCGCCCCCGAGGCTTTGCAGGCTGCAGCCGGCCATGCCGTGGCGGGCAATGCCCAGCCCGTCTACCCCGAGCTGCTGGCACCAGCCGCCCGCCATGTGCACGCCATGCCCACAGCCACGGCCATGCTGCGCCTGGCACCGGCACTGTTGGCAAAAGGCTGCGCGGTACCGGCCGAAGAGGCGCTGCCGCGCTATATCCGCGATAAAGTGGCAAAAACCACGGCCGAGCGCGAAGCCGAAAAGGCCGCCGCAGCCCTCACACCCGATGCAACCGGCATCGCCTCCCGATAAGCGCCCAATGACCTTGCCCAGCAGCTCCACACTCGCCGCCGACGCCAGCGCCCAGGACGCGGCATCCCTGGTGCATTTCGAGCCGCTGTCCGCGCTCTGGCTGGAAACCCTGCTCCCGATCGAGGAGCAGGCCTATGTCCATCCCTGGACGCGCGGCAACTTCCAGGATGCCATGGTGGCCGGCTACCAGATACAGCTGCTGGTCGATGCCGATCATCAGTTGCTGGGCTACTTTGTCGCCATGCAGGCGCTGGACGAGGTGCATCTGCTCAATATCACCGTCAACCCGGCCTGCCAGCGCCAGGGCTGGGCTCGCGTGCTGCTCGATGCGCTGGCTCTATGGTCACGGCAGCAGAATGCCCAGTGGATCTGGCTGGAAGTGCGCGAAAGCAATGCCCGCGCCCGTGAGGTCTATCTCAGGCACGGCTTTGCCGAAGTCGGCCTGCGCAAGAACTATTATCCCAACCCCAACGGCCCGCGCGAACATGCGGTGCTCATGAGTCTGAAACTATGGCCCTGAACCTGGATGCCCGCCAGCGGGCCATGCTGGAAGCCATGGGCATCACCGTCTGGCTGCCCGACCCCGTGGAACCAGCAGCAACTGCTGCTGTCGCTGCAGTCGCCGCCGCACCATCACCGGTCGCGGAGTCCGTCGCGGCACCGGCGATGCGCACGGCGCCGCCCGCCCCCGTAAGCCCGCCCGTGGCTCAGGCCGCTGCACCTGCGGCCGAGGCAGCGCCGGCACCGGTTCAACCGCCCGCCCAGACCGCCAGGCCCGCCAGCCCACCGCCCCAGAATCTGTCCGGTCACCGGGCGCACGAGCCTCGTCAGTTTGTGCAGCAACCCGCCGCAGGCCCGGCCGGCGAGCCAGGCCTCGGCTGGACCATCAGTCCCGCCCAGCTGGTCTACCCCCATGCGCCGCAGCATGTGCACAGCGCCGAGCAAGGCGGCTGGCTGATCCTGCTGGAGCCTGCCGCCAACCCGCCTCTGCTGAGCCCGGCGCAAAGGCCTGCGGCCGACAGCGCCCAGACGGCGCTGCAGGGCGATGCCGCCAAGCTGCTGGACAATATGCTGCGTGCCCTCGGACTGCAGGAAAAACCGCGTGTCTTCAGCGCCGCCCTGCACCGCGCGCCACCCGATGCCGATCTCAGCCATGCCCAGGCGCTGCAACCCGCCCTGGAGACTCTGCTGCGCGAGCTGCGCCCGGACTGCGTGCTGGTTCTGGGCCTGGCCAGTGCACGCGCCGTGCTGGGCCGCCATGACGCGCTGGGCCGGCTGCGGGCCGAGCCGCACCACATTGCGGGCGTGCCCACGGTGGTGACCTACGACCCCAACTATCTGCTGCGTGCGCCGCAGGCCAAGGCCGGTGCCTGGGCCGATCTGGTGCAGGCCGACGCGTTTACCAAGGGGCTGTGACAGGCGGGCGACAAGCCCCGCTTACCCACTTGCCCAACTATGCCGCACGCGACATGCTGCAGTGCAACGTAGCATAATCACTGGCTTCGAATTACTGAAAGACATCCGTGGAAACCTACCCTAGTTGGTAGCTTTCAGCTCCCGGTACAGACTGTGGGGGTTGAAAGCGCCCTGATCCCTGCAGAACCTCAAGAACAACCGGGAGTGAGCTGATGCTCAACATCTTTACGCTAGCCAATGGTCGACTCGTTCAGGAAGAAATCGAGTCCCTGGCAGACCTGGAACGCTTTCGCCCCGTCTGGGTCGATCTGGAATCGCCAACCCTCGAAGAAAAGCGCTGGATCAAGCAGCACTATGAACTGTCCATCCCTGAGGATGCGATGGACGACGACATCGAGGAATCGGCGCGTTTTTACGAAGAAGACAACGGCGAGCTGCATATCCGCAGCGACTTTCTGATCGACGACGACGAAGACCCCCGCTCGGTGCGCGTGGCCTTCATCGTCAACCAGCACAACGCAGCGCTGCGCAGCCATGGCGTGCTGTTCTCCATCCACGACGAGGATGTGCCTGTCTTTCGCCTGCTGCGCATGCGAGCGCGCCGTGCGCCCGGCTTGATCGACGATGCCAAGGACGTTCTGCTCAAGCTGTTTGACGCCGATGCCGAGTACTCTGCCGACACGCTGGAGCGCATTTACGACGACCTGGAAAAAGCCAGCAAGATGGTGCTGTCCGGCGATGTGACCGACGAGATGGCCAAGGAAGTGCTGGGTGCCATTGCCCGCCAGGAAGACTTGAACGGCCGCATCCGCCGCAACGTCATGGACACGCGCCGCGCCGTGAGCTTTCTGATGCGCTCCAAGATGCTCAACGCCGAGCAGTTCGAGGAGGCACGCCAGATTCTGCGCGACATCGAGTCGCTGGACAGTCACACGGCTTTTCTGTTCGACAAGATCAACTTCCTGATGGACGCCACGGTCGGCTTCATCAACATCAATCAGAACAAGATCATCAAGATCTTCTCGGTGGCCAGCGTGGCTCTGCTGCCGCCCACGCTGATTGCCAGCGTCTACGGCATGAACTTCAGGTTCATGCCCGAGCTGGAGTGGGAATTCGGCTACGGCTACGTGATCGCCCTGATGATTCTGAGCGCCGTCGGCCCCATGCTGTACTTCCGCAAACGCGGCTGGCTGAAATAACACATGCCCGGCACAACTGGTCGCTCACACATCGACACAGGCAAGCGCCCTCTCCTTGAAACAGCAGAGCGCGCTTGCCACCAGTCAACGCGCCTCTAGATCGCCATTGATCACTCGGGCAAGTCCCTGTGGGTTCGCTTGCTGTACAGCCGCTGGGAGCAGCACATCCGGCAAATCCTGATAGCACACCGGGCGTAGAAAGCGGTCAATGGCGCTGGCGCCCACAGAAGTGAACATAGCGTTGGACGTGGATGGGAAAGGACCTCCATGCACCATGGCGTGGCATACCTCGACTCCGGTCGGAAAACCATTGGCCAAGATGCGTCCCGCCTTGCGCTCCAGCACGGGGATGAGGCGCTGCGCGTCGGCATAGTCTGCGGGATCGATCTGCAGCGTCACTGTCAGTTGGCCCTCCAGTTGCTCAGCCAGTTGGAGAACCTCATCGAAGTTTTTGGCCCGAATGACAATAGAGGCCGGGCCAAACATCTCCTCCTGCAGCACTGGCGATGACAACAGGCGCTGCACATCCGTCACATACAGCGCGGCCTGCGCAGCATTGTGCAGTCCATCCGCAGGCTGCCCCTGTGCAACTTTCTCCACACCTTCCGCACCACCAACCTTGGCAACGCCGGCATCAAAGGCCTGGTGAATGCCCGGCGTCAGCATGGTCTGGGCCGGCTTGGTGGCAAGCGCCTGGCTTGCGGCATCGATGAAGCGCTGCACATTGCGGTCACCAATGACCACCACCATCCCAGGATTGGTGCAGAACTGCCCCGCCCCCATCGTCAGCGAATCGGCAAAACCGCGCCCTATCGACTCTGCACGCGCGGCCAGGGCGGCCGGCATCAGAAACACCGGGTTGATGCTGCTCATCTCCGCGTAGACGGGAATGGGTTCCGGGCGTGCGTTGGCGATGCGCATCAACGCAAGCCCTCCCTGGCGCGATCCGGTAAAGCCAACGGCCTTGATGGCAGGATGTGCTACCAATGCTTCACCCAGCTTGCGCCCGGCGCCCATCAGCAGGGAAAACACCCCTTCGGGCAACCCCAAATCTCTGACCGCTTTCTGAATCGCTCGACCCACCATTTCGGAAGTGCCTAGATGGGCGCTGTGGGCCTTGACGACCACAGGGGCACCGGCAGCCAAGGCCGACGCCGTATCGCCCCCTGCCACCGAGAACGCCAGCGGAAAATTGCTCGCACCGAACACCGCCACCGGGCCCAGTGCCATCTTGGCCAGGCGCAGGTCGGCACGTGGCAGCGGCGTGCGCTCGGGCTGTGCGTGGTCGATGGCGGGGCTCATAAAACGGCCATCGCGCACCACCTTGGCAAACAGCCGCAACTGTCCAACCGTGCGCCCACGCTCGCCTTGCAGGCGCACCAGCGGCAAGCCGCTTTCGGCCATGGCGCGCTCGATCAGGGCATCGCCCAAAGCCATGATGTTGTCGGCAATCAGCTCCAGAAATTCTGCACGCTTGGCAAGCGACAGCTGACGGTAGGGATCAAATGCCTGCGCCGCCAACTGGGCAGCCCGGTCCACTTCGGCCTGCCCTCCCATACCGAACGTGGGCGTTGCGATGAATTGATCCATGCGGGGATCGAACGCTTGCTGCTGTCCTTCTGTGCCGCGCACCGAACTCGCGCCGATAAGCATTTCGCCAGTAATTTGCATCTTTGTCTCCTAATGTGTTTATGGATCGGAATGGCAGAGCTCCAGCCGACCAGGAAGTGCAAGCAACGCCTGGATAACGCACGATCTCGTCAGGAATATGAGCGCCTTTGAAAATCATAAAGTATCTTGTTAATATATTTAAATTATCCTTATAAAATTTTCCACCAATCTTGACAGGCTTCTTTGCCATTCAGCGCAACCAGGGCACGTCAACAAGCAGTCCATAACCAAGCACAGGAGCACGCCATGGAACTCATGCCAAACATCGACCTGAACCACCCTGGCCAAAGTGCTCAAACAACCGCATCGAAAC
The DNA here is from genome assembly GCF_053615495.1 of Comamonas sp. HJ-2. Classification (NCBI taxonomy): domain Bacteria; kingdom Pseudomonadati; phylum Pseudomonadota; class Betaproteobacteria; order Burkholderiales; family Comamonadaceae; genus Comamonas; species Comamonas sp. HJ-2. Next base: position 40,385 of record NZ_JBSIFD010000003.1, read on the forward strand.
CAGGCCACACGGCACTGACGCTGGATGAGGTGCACAACCTGGCCTATCGCGTATTTACTCACCTCGGCCTGTCTGCCGAACATGCGCAAGCGATTGCGCGCGTGATCACAGCGGGAGAGCGCGACGAGTGCCATTCGCATGGCATGTACCGTGTTCTATCGTGCGCTCGCACGCTTCAGCATGGCGCTGTCGTGCGCGATGCCATACCCATCATCAGCGACCGCGGACCTGGCGTCGTCGCCGTCGATGCACAGCGCGGCTTCTCACAACTCGCTTTCGAGGTGGGCAGCAAAGTACTGCTCGAGAAGGTCCGGAAAACCGGGATCGCAGCCTTGGCCATCAACAACTGCTATCACTTCTCAGCCCTGTGGCCCGAAATCGAAGCCTTGGTCGAGCATGGCGTTGCGGCCCTAGCCATGACTCCCAGCCATTCCTGGGTGGCCCCGGCGGGCGGAAGCCGACCTGTTTTCGGAACCAACCCGATCGCCTTTGGTTGGCCCAGGGTCGGTGCACACCCCTACATTTTTGACTTTGCGACCAGCGCAGTGGCCCGCGGTGAAATTGAGCTCTACCAAAGAAGCGGTCGCGCACTGCCCGAAGGCTGGGGGGTCGACGCCGAAGGCGCCCCAAGTACCGATGCCACAACCGTACTCCAACAAGGCGCCATGCTGACTTTTGGCGGCTACAAAGGCTCGGCCCTGTCGACCATGATCGAGCTGCTGGCCGGGCCATTGATTGGCGACATGACCAGTGCTGAATCCCTGCGCATCGACGACGGCGCCGGTGCAACCCCTTGTCATGGCGAAATCGTTATCGCATTTGATCCCCAATTTTTCAGCCCGGGCAATTTCATCGAAGAGCGTCAACGTGCTGAAAAGCTGTTCGAGAGTATTACCGGCCAAGGGGCGCGCCTGCCTTCCCAACGCCGCTTTACCGCAAGAAGTCGCAGTCTAGCCAATGGATATGTGCAGATCCCCGAGCCCTTGCTGCGTGACATCCAGCAGTTGTTGAACTAGGCTCATGAGAACATGCTCGCATGCCTCTGCTGAGGAGGAAGGATTCAGATGAAGAGTTTTGTCACAGGCTGCACCAAGCGCCAAGCCCATGATGTATTCTAAATATCGGATCAATATAATCAAAACCCCGCCATCTCTGCTCTTGCGACACGATGGCGACAGCACGCTTTTTTGATGCCAACTTCCAAGAAATCTCCAGCTGCACGTGTAAAAGCCGCTGCCACAAAAACCAAGACTTTGCCTACGGTGAAGCGCCGTGCTGCAGACCTTGCCTACGACGCCATTGAAACCATGCTGTCGACCATGCAACTTGAGCCTGGAAGTCCCATCGTGGAGGCGGAGCTGGCAGAGCGCACTGGCATGGGCCGGACGCCTGTGCGCGAGGCATTGCTGCGCATGATCTCTATCGACTTGATCGTCCAGCAGCCGCGCCGCGGACTACTGGTTTCCAACATCGATCTGGCAGAGCACCTGGACGTCATCCAGACACGCAGGGTTCTGGAGAATCTGTTGGCGGCTTGCGCTGCCCGGCGAGCCTCGGTGCAGCAGCGCAAAGATATCCTCCAATGTGCCAAGCAGATGGTCGCTGCAGCCAAGCGCGGCAACCTGGAAGAGTACATGCATGAGGATCATGCGCTCGATGCCATCATCCATACTGCCAGCCGCAACCGTTCAGCAGTCAAAAGCGTCACGCCTTTGATCGTGCAGTGCAGACGTTTTTGGTATGCCTACCAGCATGAAGGCGATATCCTTGAAGGCGCACTTGCTCATCTGGAGCTGGCTCAGGGTATCTCTACCGGGGATGAAGCGGCCGCCATTACCGGCGCCAACCGCCTGATGGACTATCTGGAAGCTTTTGCCAGACGCATTATCGAAAGCTAAACAGCAGACCGCTCCCAGGGGGGGGCGGCCTGCTGTGCATATTCATGGCGCCTCCCAATCGGCGCCCCCTGATCATCAATCAGAGCTTGGCTCCCACCGCGCGCAGTTCTGCAATCTGAGGCGCTTTGGGCAGCCAGATCTTGTCGAAGGCATCAATCGCAGGCTTATTGTCAAAGGCATTGATATCGCGAATGACAATCGACTCCTTCTTGAGTTTCTCCAGCAGGCCAACCTCTGTCGTCACGATATCGTTGATCTGGCCGTCCAAGGCTTGGCTGGTCAATTGGCGAATCAGGTCACGGTCCTTCCCATCCAGCGTAGCCCAGATACGACCCGAGAACAGTGGTGCCACAGGCATGAACAGCGCGTTCATGGGCATCATCAGTTTCGACACCTTGTCAAAGCGCTGGCTCCAAGAGAGCTCTATATCCGCCTCGAGCCCATCCACTTGTCCATTGGTCATGGCATCGAACACCGCAGGTGTGGGAATGGGCGTCGGCGCTGCCCCGAAATACTGGTAGAAGTCACGGTAAACCGGCGTCGGATTAATACGCAGCTTCATACCCTTGAGGTCATTGGGCGTCTTGATCTCCTTGTTCGAGAACACCACACGCATGCCGGTGATGCCCCAGCCCAAACCGATGCAGCCGGTTTCGCGCGGCAGCACATCCAGTAATTTCAAGGCTGCAGGCGTCTTGACCAGCTTCGCTACAGCAGCAGTGGATCGGACAAGATATGGCGCGTTGATCGAGGCTACGCTCGGAACACGCGTTCCCAGCTCTGCCGCCTGAATCCACCCCATGTCCAGCGCACCCGATTGCAGCTGCTGCATCATGGCCGACTCATTACCCAATTGACCCGAATGAAAGACGGTCACCTTGAGCCTGCCATTGGTTTCTTTCGCCAAAGCTTCTCCAAACTGCACCGCCGCGCGATTCCACGAATGCCCAGCAGGCGTGATGACGCCTAAGCGCAGTTCCTTGGCCGCAGCCGCACGCGAAGGCGTCACAAAGGCCAGTGGAGCAGCGGCAACAGCCGTGGTCTGAAGAAAGTGGCGTCGATTGAGTGTCATGAAAAACTCCGTAGAGGGAAAGGCGAAGCAGGGCGAAGAATCGGATCAGTTCAGCAAGCCCAACGACAAGCTGGGGAACAGCGAGAGCATGACAAGTGCCACGCAACTGATGATGAAGAATGGCAACGTGACGATGAACATGGGACCCGGCTTGGCACCAGTGACCGCTGCAGCCACGAAGAAGCTCAGCCCCACCGGCGGCGTCATCAATCCCAGCACCAGGTTGATGACGATCACCACTCCAAAGTGGCGGGGGTCGATGTGGTAGATCTCGGTGGCGATGGGCAGAAGAATCGGCGCGGTCATGATCAAGCCGGGAATGCCGTCGATCACCGTGCCAATGACCAGCAAAATCACGTTGACCAGCAGCAGGAAGGTAATCGGGTCATGCGCCACGGTCTGCACCCAGGCAGCGACCATCTGAGGCACCTTGCCGTATATCAACAACCACGAGAACACTGCCGCTGCTGCAACCAGAAACAGCACGATGGCCGAGTAGATGCCCGAACGCAGCATGATCGCGCCCAGATCTGAGTATTTGAATTCACGGGTCACATAGCGACCGACCAACACTGCGCTGATCGCGCCCACAGCGGCAGCCTCCGTAGGGTTGGCGAAGCCGGTGAGGATGGAACCCACGATGACCAGCGGAATCAACAATGTCGGGCTGGAAACCAGCACGGTCTTGGCCCGTTCGAGCAAGGTTCGCTTGGGGCTTCGTGGATAGTTGTAGATCACGCCCATACAGGCAATGACTGCAAAGAACAGCACCGTCAACAGAACACCTGGCAATATGCCTGCGATCAGCATATCGCCCACCGCGACCTGGGCCAGCACGCTGTAGACCACAAACATCACCGACGGCGGAATGATCGGACCCAGCATGCCGCCATACACGGTCAGGCCTGCAGCAAAGGTCTTGTCATAGCCTTGCTTCTCCATCTCCGGCACCATCACCTGCGACATGATGGCCACTTGCGCCGTTGCGGAGCCAATGATGGATGACACCAGCATGTTGGCCAGGATATTCACATAGGCAAGCCCGCCCTTAATGGAGCCCACAAAGGCCATCGACAAGTCCACCAGCCGGCGTGTAATGCCGCCGCTGTTCATGACCTCACCGATCAAGATAAATAGCGGTATGGCGATCAGGCCATAGCTGTCCACCCCCCCGAACATCTGGGAAGGAAAGGACTGCAGCAACACAGTGTTCTCGGTGTTGTAGATATAAAAAATCCCCGAAAGGCAAAGACAGAGGCCGATGGGAACACCCACCATCATGATTGCGATGAAGAAAATGGAGGTCAGCATGTCAGTTCACCGCGTCCGGGTTGGTTGCCGCAAAGCCAGGGTGCTGGCGCTTGGGTGCGAGGCTCATGTCTTCCAACAGGTTGGCAAGTGCATGCAGGCTCATACAGACTGCGAAGATCGGCATGATCAGTTGCAGCACCCAGACCGGCCACTCCAGCGTCTGGGTGTGTTCGGTATAGAGAAAGTTAAACGACTCCGCCGCGTATTCCTTGGCATCAAACCCCTTGCAGGCAATACCAATGGGATCCATCCAACGCCAGCACATCGCAAAGAGCGCCAAAGAAAAAAACAGCACTCCGACCGTGGCAATCACCTTGGCACGCCGCGCGTTGCGATGACTCAGCTTATCAGTGAGCATCGTCACTGCAAAATCCAGTCGCAGGCGCGTCATGACCGAAGCACCGATGAAGGTGAGCCAGACCACGGTGTACACCGCCGCTTCATCCACCCAGTACAGCGGCATGCCGCTGTAGCGTGTCACCACATTGAGCAAAATGAGTGCGGTCAGAAAACACATCGCGAAGGTGAGCAACCACCGTTCCATGCGCAGCAGCGCATCAGAGGCATCCAGCACCCAGCGCACAATCCATGGCGGCTGCTTGATGGCGGTAGCGGGTCGGGTTGTATCGTCCATATAGGTTCTTTAGATTTGACGAAATGAGGCGCAGAAGATTGAATACATCTCAAAAATATATTAAATATATTAGAAGTTTTTTCAATTGATCCAATAGGTGTTTGCCTGGAAACCCGGCGAAACTGCTAACCCTGGTTCCTGGAAGATGCAAGCTTCCGATCTGGATCGATGCCCCAAAAAAAGCTCCCCACGGGGAGCTGACTCACGCTGGATCAATGACTCAGGCCCTTGGACCAGGCGGCATACCAGTTGCGAAAGAGTTGATACTGGGATTCGGCATACCGGCGTTGTGAGTCGGTCAATACATCGCTTGCATTGAAGTGCAGCGTGTACTCCTTCTTGCCGTTGAGGACCAGCAGGTGCTTGTAGTACAGAACCAGATCCGTGCCTTCGTCAAAGGACGACAGCACGGCCAGTGCAGCATCCAACTCCTGAGCTTGACGCCGAGCAACGACATCTCCCTGGGCTGCTTTTTTGCTCAGCTCAACCAGGAGCAAAACTTCCTTGGGTAGTGCATTGCCAATGCCCGTAATGCAACCCGTCGCACCGCAATTCACAAAACCATAGAACACCTGGGTGTCGACACCCGCCATCAATGTGACGTCGTTGTCTTTCGAGGTGATGTGCTCTGCGGCATAGCGCAGGCCTTCTGCACCACCGAACTCCTTGAAGCCGATCAGGTTGGAGTACTTGGCGCGCAGCTCAAAGAACATGTCGGCGCGAGTTGCAAAGCCGTAGTGTGGGCTGTTGTAGATCACGGCCGGCAGCTTCGGGGCGGCTTCCAAAATAGCAGTGAAGTGGGCTTTCTGCGCAGCCAGGGAAGTGCCGCGCGACAACACCCGAGGAATCACCATCAACCCCTGTGCTCCCACTTTCGCAGCGTGGGCGGCATGAGCCACGGCTTCTTTCGAGTTCACCGCGCCGGTCCCCACAATGGTCGGGATACCTGCGGCCACCAGCCTGGCCACGCCCTCTTGGCGTTGCTCTGCCGTGAGAAGAGGCCAATCCCCCATGGATCCGCAATACACAACAGCGCTCATGCCTGCGGCCATGAGCTCTTTGCCCATGGCGACCAGCGCGTCGTAATCTGGCGTGCCTTGTGCGGTGCATGGAGTCATGAGTGCAGGAATGGTGCCGGTAAAGATGTTCGCTTCCATAAAACTACCCTTGTAAAAAACCACCTAAGAACACCGCCTTCAGTTCCGCGCAAGTCCGTTGCACGAAACCGTTTTTTGGGATAACGCACGCTGCATCAGCGCACGGAATCCAGATGAGCGGTGAAATACTTCGTCTTTAAATAGACTGTAAATATATTTGAAATATTCAGAAACGAAGACTAAGTAGTTCTTAGGCGTTGTGCAATAGGGTTCTCCTGGATACCTCGCCGAGATCGCCACCGCCCTCCCGTCGCATCCAGGCAGCGGTCCGCTCGCGACTATGGCCCCGCAGCGGCAGAAGCACCGCCCTCAGTTACTGCCCGGCGCTGCGGTCAAACCCGGCGCCGGGCCACGCTGACGCTGCGCCGGGGTCAGGATGCACAGGTGATCGTTGTATGGCACACAAACCGCTCATGGAGGCAGCTTTGCGCTGATCCCGGTCGCATGCCGACGGGACTGCCTCTTGCATCCCAGTTCGATGAGTTCGCGCGCTTGTTCCACATGGTCGCGGACGCGCTGAATGCGATGTTCGCCATCGCTCATTACCGCAGTTCCAGTCTGCCAGCACCAAGGACCAAGTGCATTGACGCAGTCAACCTCAGCCCTGCCCCATGCACGCATGGGATGAAGTCAAGCGCAGGCCCAGGACTGAAAATCCACAGGTCGCAGAGACAAGGTCACTGCACTGCAGAAGCTATCGTCTGAGCAGCATCACAGATGCATAAGTCAGGATGATCTGAGACTGCTTCCACTGAATAGGTTGAGGGTAGCTTACGCTGCACTACCCTCACCGCGCTCGCGCACCCAGAGCACGATGCCGCACAGCATCACGATCACCTGCGTGCCTATCAGCGCCGCGAAGCCCGCAAAGAATCCCGCCGCCACGCCGCCGCGGGCCGACAGCGCACCTATCACCGCACCCATGATGGCCGGCATGAAGCCCGCGACCAGACTGCCCGCACCATTGACCACGCCATAGGCGCTGGCCACATGCTCGGGCCGCGCGCAATGCTGCACGGTGCTCGGAATGGCCGGGCTCATCAGCCCCCAGCAGAAGTTGGCGGCAATCAGGCAATAGGCCGCTGCATAGCGGTCTTCCATATGGATGGCCAGCCACACTGCAATCGCCACGCCCAGGCTGCCGAAAACAAAGATCAGCGGCACCTGGCGGCGCGCGATGCGATCGATGATCATGCCGCCGACGAAGACCGCCGCCACGCTCGCATATTGCGGCAGCGAAGCCAGCCAGCCCATCTCGCGCATGGAAAAGCCGCGCGACTCCTTGAGATAGGCGGGCAGCCAGTTGCTGCTGCCCCAGAGATAGGACAAAAAGGCCGCCGTGAGAATGGTGATCAGCCACAGATAGCGCGTGTGCATGGCACCGCGCACGATCTGGCCGACCTGGCCCACGGCCTCGCCCACCGACTGGGGCTTGGGCATGCCGGTCTCCACCTTGGGCATGCGCACAAAGGCCCAGACCAGCGGAACGCCCAGCAACACGTTGATCAGGCCCAGCACATGGAACGAGGTCTCCCAGTTGTGGCCCACGACCAGGTAGCCAACGAAGGGATAGCCCACCGCCAGGCCGAGCCCGGTGCCCATATTGACCAGGGAGTTGGGCTTGCCGTTCTCGCGGCTCTCGAAATGCGCCTTGATGTAGCTGCCTGCCAGCGAGAACAGAGGCCCCTCGGACACGCCCAGCAGAATGCGCGATGCCAGCAGCAAGCCGTAGCTGTTCATGGCCGGCGACAGAAAAGTCACCACGCCCCACAGCAGCAGCCCCGCGAACAGGCTGCGGCGCACGCCGAACAACGCCGCGCAGAACGGCGTGAGCACAAAGGACGAAACACCGTAGCCGACCATGAAGGCCGTGGCCAGCAGGCCCTGGCGCGTTCGGTCGTCAGGGGTGAGGCCGATGTGCGACAGAAAGTCGTGATCGGTGATGAGGACCGAGATATTGATCCGGTCCACGTAGGAAATGGCGACGATCACGAACAGCGTGACCACGCCCCACCAGCGCAACGAGCGTGAGTCTTTCATGATAGGAGTCCGGCTAGCGTTGAGAGAGAGAAAAGCCGGGACCGGCACCCGCCGGCCCCGCCAGGGCGCACGTCCTGGCGGGCGCGCGGTACGGCAGCCGTGCTGCCGCCGAAACCCCGGGGCCGGCCCATGCCGGCCCAACGGGGCAGGATCAGAAGAAGTGGCGGATGCCCAGTTCCAGGCCATTGGAGTTGCCGCCGGGCGTGGTGCCGGGAGCGCTCAGCCCCTGCACGCCGATGGACTTTGCTGCCGAGCCCTTGTTCTTCAGGAAGGCATAAGTGCCGTAGACCTGTGTGCGCTTGGAGAGGTTGTAGCCATAGCCCACGCTGATCTTGTTCCAGTCCGCATTGCTGCCGGACAGGTTGTAGTGGCCGAAGGAGGCACGGGCCTCGCCATTGCCCACGGGAGCGGTCACGCCCAGCTGCACGGCCGTGATCTTGGTGCCGCCGCGCTTTTCCGAGGCCCACAGCAGCATGGGCTTGGCCACGCCGAAGTCGTAGGACAGGCCTACGTTGTTCGCCGTCAGATTGGTGTCGCTGGTATTGCCGTAGAGCCGGCCCGTGGCCAGCGCGCCGTTGAACGCCCCCTGGCGGTAACCCAGGCGCAGGCCACGGTAGTCACCCTCGCGCTTGTTGGGAGCACCGCTGGGCTGCTCGCCGAATGCCAGTTGGGCCTGACCGTAGAAGCCGCCCAGGTTCTGGGGCAGGAAGTAGCTCACGGCATTGCTGATCTGTATGGGTGCACCGCCGGTCGAGGGAACGCCCGGAATGCCCAGCATGGTGAAGGCACCCGTGCCGCCAACGCCGTTGGTCAGGAAGGGGTCGAAGATCAGCGTATTCAGAAAGGTGGCCGAATCATCGCGTCCCAAGCGCACCTCGCCCCAGTTGCCCATCAGGCTGACGGTGGAGCGGCGGTTGAAGCTCAGACCGCCGCCCGTGGCCTTGCCGGCGCCGCTGTCCACATCCAGGCCGGCCTCGAGCCAGAATCCCGCCTTCAGGCCGCCGCCCAGGTCCTCTGTGCCTCGAAAGCCCAGGCGGCTGATGTTGGCACCGCCTGTGGAAAGACCGGTCTTGGAGGCTCCCGAGCCGCCCAGATGGGCAACGCCGACGTCGACGACGCCGAAGAGCTCGACCTTGGACTGTGCCGAAGCGGCACCGGGCAAAGACGCCAGGCAGGCTAGCGCCACGCCGAGGGCCGGCGTATGGATGGATTTCATGGTTTGTCTCCTCTAGGGGTGGTGGTTTTTCGCAGATCTGATGTAGCGGTTCAGATATCCAGGACCAGGCGCTCGCTCTTGCAGCCGGAGACGCAGACCATCATGACCTTGTTGCCGGCGCGCTCCTTGGGGCTGAGCACCGAGTCGCGGTGGTCGGGCACACCTTCCAGCACGCGGGTCTCGCAGGAGCCGCAGACCCCTTCGCAGCAGCTGTGGTCCACATCGACACCGGCGTCCAGCAGCGTGTCCAGCAGGGATTTCTCGGGCGTGATCTCGATGAAGCGGCCGCTGCGCTTGAGCTCCACCGTGTAGTTGCTGCGCGCATCGGACGATGCCTTGACTTCCACCGGCGTGAAGCGCTCGATATGGGCGTTGGCATGGCCGAGCTCTGCGCAGAACTTCTCGAAAGCGTCGAGCATGGGCGTCGGGCCGCAGGAATAGTGGTGCAGGCCCGCATCGGGTGCGCGCTGCGCCAGCAATGCCTTCAGGTCGGGCGGTCCGCCCGCTTCCGCATCGAAGTGCAGATGCAGCGGCATGCCCAGGGCCTGCAGCTCGGCCAGAAAGGCCGCGCTCTTGCGCTCGCGCGCAAAGTACAGCATCTCGAACGAATGTCCCAGGGCCTTGAGCCGGCGTGCCATGCACAGCATGGGCGTGATGCCTATGCCGCCGGCCACCAGCACCGAATGCGTCGCTGCCTCGTCGAGCGCGAAGTGATTGCGCGGCTCGGAGATGGTGATGGGCATGCCCACGCGCAGCGACTCGTGCACGCAACGCGAGCCGCCGCGGCTGGCACGGTCGCGCAGCACGCCGACCACGTAGCGGTGGCGCTCGCTGCTGTCGTTGGACAGGGAATAGCTGCGCACCAGCCCGTTGGGCAGGTGCAGGTCGATATGCGAGCCGGCCGTGAAAGCCGGGAAATCGCCGCCATCGACCGGGCGCAGCTCCACGCTGATGGTGTCCTGGGCCTCGAAGCGCAGCGTGTGCACAAAGGCTTGGAGCATGGATGCAGACATGGGGGTCTCACTACGAAGTTGGTTTATCGACAAGGCTGTTTCGCTCAACCGGCCTGGCGCAGATCGACGTCCAGCCTGGCAAACGCGTCGATCTCGACCTTCAACTCCGGAAAGACCAGAGCCTGTACCGCAACCAGCGTGGATGCGGGCCAAGGTGTGCTACCAAAGAAATCACGTCGCGCACGGCCTACGCCGTCCTTGTCGGAGATATCGGTGACATAGACAACCAGCTTGGTGATGTTGTGTACGCCGCCGCCAGCTGCCTCCAGCAAGGCCTGGATCTTGCGCAGCACCACCAGGGTCTGGTCATAGGCCGACAAGGGAGTACCGGCCTCGCTGGCATCGCGGCTGGCCGGATGTGCCGTCTGGCCCGACAACACCACCTCGTTGCCCACGACCAGGGCGTTGGACCAGGTCGCATGCGGCAGATCGGGCACGGACGGACAACTCACCCGACGAACAGTCAATTGCGTCATGCTGCCGTTCCCGCTGCTTGCCGCGCATCGATCTGCTCTTGCGCTAGGTTTTTCAGATGGCGACGCAGTCGCACGATGCCCAGGTCATGCTGGTACAGATTTTCATGCTGATTAGCATCCGGCTCCATGTCTTCCAGCATGGTGCGGTCCTGCTCCAGCACATGCCAATGGCGTGCTTCCAGGCGATTTTGGTAGAGGAAGCGCCAGGTGTCGCGCTCCCAGCCCTTCGGAAGCTTGCGGCAGCGCCAATGGAACACGGCAGCCATATTGGAAGCAATAGGCGTATAGCTGCCGCAGATGATGAAGTTGCCGCCAGGGCCGCCGGTCTTCGGGTAAGGGATTTCCAGGCGCATCCAGTGGATACCGGTATCGGCCCACTCGGTCCAGTCGAAGTTGACGTTGCGCTGGCCTTCCTTCTCGAACACAAAGCCGGTATCGGTCGAGCGGACGCCGAACTTGGCTTCGGCATCCCCCTCCGCCATGGAGTGCGACTGCTTGTGCAGGAAGGTGCCGTGCATCGGGTCCATCACGTTGTCGAGGACATAGCGGTAGTCGCCCTTCCATTCGGTGTAGCACAGGAAGTGACTGTATTCCTCATCGTTCGTCAGTTGCTCGGGCAGCACCAGCGGGGGCGGCTCATCGACGGGCACACTGCTGTTGTAGAGGAACACCGCACCCGCGGCCTCCTTGACATGGAAATGGAAGGTCGGGCGCGAGCCCTCCAGCTTGCAGCCGGGGCTGCCGGGCACGCGCGTCACGGTGCCATCGCAGCGCACTTCAACGCCGTGGTACGGGCAAGAGAGGCGGTCACCCAGGATGACGCCTTGCGACAGCGGCGCGCCGCGGTGCGGGCAGCGGTCTTCCAGCGCGTGAAGCACGCCATCGTGGTCGCGCCACAACGCCAGCTTGCGGCCCAGGCGACGCAGCGAAACCGGCTTCTCCTGGATAAAGGATGATGGGCAGATCGGATACCAGAGATCCTTGAGACCGACCTCCAGCAGTTGATCGACCGGATCGGCATGAATGGCGATGGTGTTCATGGTGTGCCTCGCGAAATATCGAAAATGGGTGGAATCAAAGCCTGCTACTTGGCCAGCGCAGCGATTTCACGGCGGTAGACCTCCTCGGTCCACGTCGATCCGCTGGGGCTGGCCAGGCCGCTGCCGTTGAGCGCCTGAACCAGGCCCGACAAGTCATGGATGCCTGCGGCATAAGCGCGCTCGATGGCATCACCCAGCAAGTCTTCGTAAGTGGTGGGCTGGCGCTTGCGCGCTTGGTGAGGGTCAAGGTATCGGTCAGTCATAGTTCCTCCGTGGGAAGTTGTCGTAGCTTTGCCTGCGGTCCTACTGCCCGCCTGCCCGCACGCGCTCGCGAATGCGGTCGCGCACCGGTACGAAGTCATACGTGGGGTAGCACTCCGTCGTGAAGACGCCCCAGGCACGGCGCTCCAGCTCCAGGTTGACGAGTGGCAGTTTCTCGGGAGGTAGCTCCAGCGTCAGAATTTGCCCCATGCCCATAGCAACCGTCCAGGAGACAACACGCGTGCCTTCCGGCGGAAAGCTTTCCCACCAGTCGCTTTGCTTCATTCGTGCCTGCACATCGTCCAGGGTTAAGCCCGGGTGGTGCTTCATCACAATCGTCAGCAACAGTTGCTCGTTAGCGCTCATAACGTTCCTTTGTCATTCTGAGAATCAATCCCCCCGGATACCAAGGTCCTTGATGATCTTGGTGAAGCGCTGATGATCATCAGCATTGGTCTTGGCCAGTTGTGCTGCAGCGCCACCTGCGGGCAATGCACCAAAAACCGCCATCTTTGCCACCACATCGGGTTGTTTCAGGATCTCGTTGAAATGGGAGTTCAGCAGATTGACAACGTCTGCAGGCATGCCCTTGGGACCGAATATCCCTTGCCAGGCAGTACCGTCCTGTGTCTGAAATCCTTGCTCCGCCATCGTCGGAATTTGAGGTGCCAGTGGCGAACGCTTGGTATCCATGACGGCCAGCATGCGAATCTTGCCTCCGGCATAGGGCCCGATCGGGCCATAGGTCATCACTGTCAGCGGCACATGGCCGCCCAGCATGTCGTTCACCGCCGGAGCCACGCCCTTGTAGGGGATATGTGTCAGCCGAATGCCCGCATTCCGGGCAAACATTTCCCCCAGAACATGCATCGGTGAACCATTGCCCGGACTTGCGAAAGTGAGTTCCTTGCCTTTGGCCTGAGTGACCAGATTGCTCAGGTCCTTGATGCCGCTACTGCCTGCAGCAGCTATGAACATTGGCATCGTGCAGGTCTGAACAATGGGAGTGAAACCATTCAGCACGTCATACGCAGCGGGTCCGCTGATTTTCAGAACCGACTGCGCGAACGCAAAGGTGTTGGGGGCCAGCAGCAGCGTATATCCGTCGGGTGCGGCCTTGGCCACATGGGAGCTGCCAAGGGTGCCGCTGGCACCGGGCCGGTTGTCCACCACCACGGGCTGGCCCAGTCGCTGGCCCAGCTTCTCTGCATACAGGCGCGCCATGGCATCGGTATCGCCGCCGGCCGGATAGGCCACGACGATGGTGATGGGCTTGCTCGGATAAGCTTGCGCCAGCGCGGAACCGGACATCTGGGCTGCAGCCAGCAATGCAGCAGAGATAACTACCTGGCGACGAATGTTCTTCATGGAATAGCCCGTGGGGTTGTGGAATCGTGGTGGAAGGGATGCCGGCCAGCCGACGCTGCCAATGCCTCTTAATGCTTCTTGTCGGTCAGGAACTTGCCGTCGGCGGCGCCCGCGCCCTTCTGGCGTCGGGTGTTGCCGTCAATGCCGCCGTCGATGGCCCATTCGGCAAACACCGTCGGACCGGGCTCGAACTCGCGCGGCTGCCAGTCGGCAGTCAGTTGGTCCTCGTCGGCGTAGTACTCGACCAGGGCGCCGGCCGGATTCTTGAAGTACCAGAAATAGGCCGAGGACACGGGATGGCGACCCGGGCCGAGCTGGGTGTCCCAGCCGCAGCGCGAGATATGCATGCCGCCGCCGAAGACTTCGTGGATGTCGCGCACGGTGAAGGCCACATGGTTCAGGCCCGCATGCTTGTCGGGGCGCTGCAGCAAAAAGATGTCGTGGTGGCCGCCATCGGGCGCGGTGCGCAGAAAAGCGCCACGCTCGGGATAGCGGTCCGAGGCCGCAAAGCCGAAGTTCTCCACATAGAAGCGCTCGCAGGCCTGCACGTCCTTGACGAAGAACACCACATGGCCGACCTCGATGGGCTGGGCGCGCTCATAGGCCGGGCTGGCCTGGTTGATGCGGCCCTTGCGATCCCAGGTGTTGTACTCGGCGCTTTGCATCTGCACATCGCGTCTTTGCGTGAGCTGCAGGCGCACGGCCAGGCCGTTGGGGTCGGTGCAGCCGATGCGGCCATTGCCCTGGACGAAGCCTGGAAGCGCGCGGATGCGATCTGCATACAAAGCCAGGTCGGCTTCGCTTTCCACGCCCCAGACCACTTCGCGCAGCGTGGGGCCGGGCTCGATGGCGGGCGGCAGATCGGGGTGATTGGTGGCGGCCACGATCACGCGACAGCCGTTCAGTGTCTCGAACACCAGCCGGTCGGCCTGCTCCTCGGCGAGGCTCAGGCCCCAGTCGAGGAAGAACTGGCGGCAGGCCGCCAGGTCGTCGGCGCCGTAGCTGATTTCGTCAATGCCCAGTACGCTCATGTCGTGCTCCTTCAATTCGCCCAAGCGATGGGGTTCTCGTTCAAACCCCAGTACATGCTTTTCTGCTCCATGTACTGCTGTATTCCCAGCCGTCCCTTCTCGCGGCCCAGGCCGCTGTCGCGCCAGCCACCGAAGGGCGTGGAGATGGAGAACTGCTTGTAGGTGTTGATCCACACGGTGCCGGCCTGCACCGCGCGGCCTATGCGCCACGCGGCCTTGTAGTCGCGTGTCCAGATGCCGGCGGCCAGCGCGTAGACGCTGTCGTTGGCCTGCTCGAGCAAGGCCTCTTCGTCATCGAAGGGCATGGCCACGAGCACGGGGCCGAAGATCTCCTGCTGGCAGATCTGGTCGTTGTTGCTCACGCCTTCGAGGATGGTCGGGCGGTAGTAGTAGCCGCGCTCATACAGCACGCCCTCGGGGCGGTGACCGCCGGTGCGCAGCTGACCGCCTTCGGACAGGCCCAGCTGCACATAGCTCTCGATGGATTCGCGGTGCTTGGCGGTGATCAGCGGGCCCATCTGGGTGCGTTCGTCGGCCGGATCGCCCACGCGCAAGGCGGCGGCCTTGGCCGTTAGGCGCTCCATGAAGTCGCCATAGAGCTTGCGCGCCACGAACAGGCGCGAGCCCGCTATGCAGGACTCGCCCGAGGAGCTGAAGATGCCGTAGAGCACGCCGTTGACGGCGTGGTCAAGGTCGGCGTCTTCCAGCACCATGGTGGCCGACTTGCCGCCCAGCTCCAGCGAGACGGGCATCATCTTGTCGGCCGCGATGCGGGCGATGTGCTTGCCGGTGGAGGTACCGCCCGTGAAGGACACGCGCTTGACCAGCGGGTGCTTGGTGATGGCGTCGCCGATCACCGAGCCTCGGCCGGGCAGCACGCTGACGATGCCCTTCGGAACACCCGCTTCCTCGCAGATCTTCGCCAGCTCCAGTGCCAGCAGCGGCGTGGCTTCGGCAGGCTTGACGACCACCGCGTTGCCGGCCGCCAGCGCGGGGGCAAGCTTCTGCGCCTCGCTGGCGATGGGCGAGTTCCACGGCGTGATGGCCGCGACCACGCCCATGGGCTCGTAGACGCTCATGGTCATGAAGTCGCCACGCGAGGGCGTGATGGTCTCTTCCATGGTCTCGCAGGCCGCCGCGAAGAACTGGAAGGTGCCGGCGGCGCTGGCCACCAGAGCGCGCGTCTCGCTGATGGGCTTGCCGTTATCGAGGCGCTGCAGCTGGGCCAGAGGCTCGGCGCGTTCGCGGATCAGCTGGGCCACGCGGTGCAACACAGCGGCGCGCTCATGGGGCTTCTTCTGGGCCCAGCCGCTGGTGCGGAAGGCGTGATCGGCCTTCTCTATGGCCTCTTGCACATCGGCCAGGCTGGGGGCGCGCAGACGGCCCACCACCTCGCCGGTCGCGGGGTACAGCGTGGCGGATTCGTCACCGCCGCCCAGGCGCCATTCGCCGGCGATATTGATGGGGAGCAGTTCTAGCTTGGACATGGTGAAACTCCTCACTGAGCCTTGGTGGTGGCCGGGATCTGGTCCAGCTTGTTCACCGGCGGGCCCGAGAACGTGGTCTTGAAGCTGCCGATGGCGCGCATGTCGATCTCGAGCAGGAAGGGCCCCTTCTTGCCCCAGGCGCCTTCGAGCACAGCGGGCAGCTCGTCGAGATGGCTCACGCGGGCATGGGGCAGCTTGATGGACGCGCACAGCTGGGCGTAGTCGGGCGTGTGCAGCTCCACATAGCAGCGGCGGCCGCCGTAAGAGGCGTCCTGGATGTTCTGGATCACGCCATAGCGCTGGTCGTTCATCAGCACGATCATGGTGTCGCACTCTTCCTGCACCAGAGTGGCGAGCTCGCCCAGGTTCAGGATGAAGCCGCCGTCGCCGGCCAGGCCCAGGGTCTTGCGGCCCGAGCCGCTTTCGGCCGCGCCGATGGCTGCACCGATGGCCATGGGCATGCCCATGCCGATGCCGCCGCCCGTGGCGTGCACGCCGGCGTTGGACTCGAAGAAGCGCAGTTCGCGGTTGCCCCAGGTGCTGTTGGAGACGGTCACGTCGCGCACCCAGTTGAAGTTGCGGCCCACGGCCTGCTGCAGCTGCTGCACCAGGGCGCTGTAGGGGCCCAGGCCGTCGCGCATGGTGGCCACGACTTCATCGTGCACCTGGCGCAGGTCGGCCAGCAGCTCGGGGTCGGCCCGGTAGCCGCGCGCTTCCAGGCGGTCGGCCAGGCCGTTCAGGGCCAGGGCCGAGTCGCCGCAGACAAAACCGTCATCCATATAGCAGCGGCCCTGCTGAGCGGCGTCCACGTCGATGCGCAACAGCGGGCGCGGCAGCTTGAGTTCGTACTTCAGCGTCTCGTTGCTGCGCAGGCGCGTGCCCACGGCCAGCATGGCGTCGCAGCGCTGGTAGAAGGCTTCGACGGGCTTCTGGATGTTGTAGGCGCCCAGAGATGCAGGGTCATCCTCGGCCACAATGCCGCGGCCCTGGCCGGTGCTCACGATACCGAAGCCCAGGGCCTTCAGGCGCTGCACCGCAGCGCCGGCATGGCGGGCGCCGCCGCCCAGCCACAGCAGCGGGCGCCTGGCCTTGGCCAGCTGCTCGGCCAGTGCATCGAGCGCTGCCTCGCTGGGTGCCAGCACAGCCACCGGCAGCGGCGACAGGTCGGCGGGCATGTCTATCAGCGCCTGCTGGATGTCGATGGGGATCTCCACACTGACCGGGCCCGTGGGGGCGGTCATCGCGGTCTGTACCGCAGCCTTGAGCGTGGACAGGCAGGTCTCGGCGCTCAGCACGCGGAAAGCGGCCTTGGAGACGGACTTCAGCATGGTCAGCTGATCCGGCGCCTCGTGGATGTACGACAGCTTCTTGTCCAGGTACTGGGTCTCGATCTGGCCCGTGATGTGCAAGAGCGGCGTGCCGGCCGTATAGGCTTCCACCAGGCTGCCGGCGATATTGCCCGAAGCCGGGCCGGTGCTGGTGATGCACACGCCCAGGCTGGAGGTGGAACGCGCGCAGGCGTCGGCCATATTGCCCGCGCCGGCCTCGCCGCGTGCCATCACAAAGCGCAGCTTGCCGCGTGCAAACATCGCGTCGAGGATGGGCATGTTGTGAATGGAGATCACCCCGAAGGCGGCCTTCACGTCGCAGTGCTCGAGGAATTCGGCAATGACGGCGCCGACGGTGATTTGGGTTGCGTTAGGCATGGCGGGAAAGGCCTCCGGAAACATCGATATGGCTGCCGGTCGTGTATGACGACAACGGCGTGGCGAGATAGAAAATGGCGCGGGCGGCTTCAGCGGGTGATCCCAGGCGGCCCAGCGGAATGGACTTCTGGCAAGCCAGCTCGGCGCTCCACTGCTCCCAGGTCTGGCTGCGGTCCTCGCGGGCATCGAAGCGGCGGCGCCACTGGCCGGACTCGATGAGACCGACCAGGATGCCGTTGACGCGCACGCCCCTGGGCGCGAACTCGGTGGCCATGGAGCGCACCAGGTTCTTGAGGCCGGCGCGCGCCGCCGAGGTCGCGACCATGTGCGGCTCCGGCTGGGAAGCCAGCAGCGAGTTCACACAGACGATGGCCGAGCCTTCGCCGCGCTCAAGCTGCGGTAGAAAGGCGCGCGTGGGATGCAGCACCGAGAAGAACTTCAGGTGCAGCTCCTCGGTCCAGGCTTCGTCGCTGGTGTTCTCGAAGGTGGAGACACGGCCCTGACCGGCGTTGTTGACGAGGATGGAAGCCGGGCCCAGAGCCGCTTCGCTGGCGCGGGCGAACTGCTGCACCTGCTCGGCATCGAGCACGTCGCAAGCCTGGGCGAACAGGCGCGCGCCGGCCTCGGGATGGCGCTCCAGCAGTTGCTTGACGGCCTGCTCCAGGCGCTCGGGATTGCGGCCGCACAGGGCCACGCGTGCGCCCTGGGCCAGCAGCAGCTCCACCGTGGCCAGGCCTATGCCCGAAGAGCCGCCGGTGACGACGGCCGTCGCGTCGAGTGTGAAATCATGCATGGCCGCCTCCTGCGCGCCTTGAAGTGATGGACAGAACCTGCGCGCTGGAATGCGGCCGGTAGTTGAGCAGCTCCGACAGTTCGGTGGCCGCCGCACAGACACGCGGCACCAGCTCCGTCTGGCGCTCGAGGTCGATCTGGGCCGAGGCCAGGGTTACCCCAAGGGCTGCGATGACTCGGCCGCTGTGATCGCGCACGGGCGCCGCGATGGTGGAGATCGAGCTTTCGTAGAAGCCCGCACCGGCTACATGGCCACGCTCGCGATCGGACTGAACCAGGTCGAAGAGCTCGATCACGGTCCTGGGCGTATTGGGCGAATGGCCTTCCAGTTGCTCTTCGGGATAGAGGTCGCGCAGCTCCGGCAGCGACAGGTCGGCCAGCAGGATGCGACCCAGCAGCGTGGCATGGGCGGGCAGCCGCGTGCCCACGCGCACCGAGCTGGTCAGCGGTGTCGGCGGCGTGACCTTGGCCACATAGACGATGTAGCGGCCGTCTCGCACCACGATGTTGCAGGGGAATCGGATTGCCTCGCACAGCCGCGCGATCACGGGCTGGCCCAGCTCGGTCAGGTCCATGGAGGACAGGAACTCGAAGCCCAGACGCAGCACGGACAGGCCCAGCCGGTAATCGTTGCCGCCCTCGGCGCGCTGCAGAAAACCCATGCTCTCCAGCGTGTTGAGCATGCGGAACACCGTGGCGCGCGGCAGTTGCAGGCGGCGCGCCAGCTCGGGAGCGCCCAGCGTGGCATTGCCGCGGCCGAACTCCTGCAGCAGGCGCAGGCCGCGCTCCAGCGCGGGCACCATGTACTTGTCGGAGCCGCCGTCGGCGGAGACGTTGTCGTTGTCGCTCATGGGGTGCTCAGTTCATGACGAAGCCGCCGTTGACGGGCAGCACCTGGCCCGTCACGAAGCGCGCGCCGTCCGACAGCAGATAGGACACGGCACCCGAGACGTCCTCGGGGCCCTGCTCGCGCTGCAGCGCGCGCTGGTCGATGTAGAGGCGGTGGCGATGCTCGGGCACGTACTCGGTGGCCTCGACCAGCACCAGACCCGGAGCCACGGCATTGATGGTGATGGCATCCACGCCCAGCTCGCGCGCCATGGAGCGCGTCATGGCCATCACGGCGCCCTTGCTGGCCACATAGGCCATCAGGTTGGGAGCGCCCCACATGGCAGTGTCGGAGGCCAGGTTGACGATGGCGCCGCGCCCGCTGTCCTTGAGCGCCGCACGGCAGGCACGGGTCATCAGCCAGACACCACGCACATTGACGTTCATCACCTGATCCCACTTTTCCAGGGCGATGTCGTCCATGCCCTTGCCGCCGGAGTCCGTCACGGCCGCGTTGTTGACCAGACCGTCGAGGCCGCCGAGGGTCTGCACGGCCTGCTGTGCGCACTGTTCTATGGAGGCCGGGTTGCTCGCATCAAAGGCGATGCCATGAGCCTCGAAACCCATGGCGCGCAGCCTGGCTACGGCTTCGCTCAGCAATTCGGCACGCAGATCGGCCAAGACGAGCTGTGCCCCCTGTTGGCACAGCGTCTGAGCAAAAGCAAAACCCAGGCCGCGGGCAGCGCCGGTCACAAGGATCCGGCGCCCAGCGAGCTGACCGGTGGAAGGCATGGTGTTGAGGGTCATCTTAAACCTTGTTTGTTTCAAATATGAAATGACACTTTTTTCTTGAAACAAGACTGCAGTTTAGTGAGCTTCTTTTGAGTCAATACCCGGAAAAACCCGTAGTCAGCACACCACAGCGACATACGGGCGTAAAAAAACCGCGACAAGCGCGGTTGAAAGGAAAACGGGGCAACAGAAGGTATCCAGTCTGCAGTTGTCGGCAGGCTGGATCGAAGTCATCAATATCAATAGCTTATAGCGAACATCAATGAATAATTTCAGGCTTAAAACACCTTAAAACTCATATTTATCAATCGCTTACAGCTATCAAAAGATTAGCAAACAGCCTGCTTCTTCACGGGCGTCAGGCGCAGAAAATCCAGCACCACGCGTTGCGCGTAGCGGCTTGCCACGGTGCGCACGAAATCCGAAAAATCCACATGGGCGCTGTCGTCCGCCCGGTCCGAGATGGTGCGCATTGCGGTAAACGGCGTGCCGTAATCCAGGCAGGTCTGGGCCACGGCAGCGCCCTCCATCTCCACGGCCAGCACGGCATGGCCGGCGGCCTCCAGATCGGCTCTGAGCTGTGCGCTGGCCTGGCGCGAGCTGACAAACTGATCGCCGCTGGCAATCAGGCCCTCATGGACGCGGGCCGAAGCATACGAGGCCACGATGCCCGAGCGCAGCGCCGAGTCGGCGGCCTGCACCAGTCGATCCGTCGCCGCCTCGTCGCAGGCCAGGGTGCTGCAGCCGTAGCCGGGCAACTGCCAGCGCGGAAAGATCGGCGAGGCATCCATGTCATGCTGTAAAAAACTCCGCGCGATCACCACATCGCCCACGTTCACGTCCGCGCCGATGCCGCCGGCCACTCCGGTGAACAGAATGCCGCGCACGCCAAAGCGCTCGATCAGCGCGGCGGTGGTGGTGGCGGCAGCCACCTTGCCTATGCCCGACAGCGCACACACCACCTCATGCCCGTGCAGCCGGCCCAGCCAGAAGTCGCGCCCGGCATGGCGCAGGCACTGCATGTCCTGCATGGCGTCGACCAGGCCGTGTTGTTCTTCGGCAAGAGCGCTGAGAATGGCAAGCGTCATGGATGGGGATACTCCGAACATGGGCCTCTAGGCCCTGGTGAAAGCACAAAAGAAAGCACAAAAGCGGCACTGGGCCGCTTTTGTGGGAAGCGCAAGAGGCGCGATTAGAGCATGACGGTTTACTGCGCCACGATATTGTGGCTCTTGACCACGGGCGCCCACAGTGCAGTCTCCTTGCGGATCAGCTCGCCAAAGGCATCGCCCTTGACCACCCAGGGGGTCATGCCCTGGGCCTTGAGCTGGTTCTGCGCGGCCTGGGTCTTCATGACCTTGTCGATGTCCTCGGCCAGCTGCTTGACCACTTCGGGCGGTGTGTTCTTCGGAGCCAGCACGCCATACCAGGACGAAACGGCAATACCCGGAACACCGGCCTCGGCCAGTGTCGGCACATTGGGCAGGAAGCTCGAGCGCGTGGCATCGGTCACGGCCAGGGCGCGCAGCTTGCCCGACTGCACATGGGGCAGCACGGTGGGCATGTTGGCGATCAGCATGGGGATGGTACCGCCCAGGGCATCGTTCAGGCCCTGCCCCGAGCCCTTGTAGGCCACGTGCATGATGTCGGCACCCGACTTGTCCTTGAACAACTCGCCAGCCAGGTGCAGGCTGGAGCCCACGCCGGGCGAGGCGTAGCTGATGGAGTTGGGCTTGGACTTGGACAGTGCCACCAGCTCCTGGATGGTCTTGGCCGGTACCTGGGGATTGACGACGATGACATTGGCCGCACGCCCCATGGAGGCCACGGGCACGAAGTCGCCGAACACGTTGTAGGGCAGCTTGGGCATCAGCGTGGGATTGATGGTCAGATTGCCCTGAGGCACGACCAGCAGCGTATGGCCATCGGGCTTGGCGCGCTTGACCATGTCGATGCCGATATTGCCGTTGGCACCGGGGCGGTTGTCGACGATGGAGGCCTGCTTGTACTCCTCAGTCAGGCCCGTGGCCAGGATGCGGGACAGGATGTCCACCGCTCCGCCGGCGGGGAACGGCGCAATGATGGTGAACTGACCGCTGGACAGTTGTTCGGCGGCAGTCGCCGCATGGGCGACGGGCAGGGCCAGGACGCTGGCCAGCGCCAGGCAGGATTTGAGAAAGTCGGAGCGTTGCATGAGGGTTCCAGAGGGTGGAGGTGTCAAGCCGGCCGATGTTCGATGCGCACCCTGTTTGACGATACGCAAGGAAAAATTCGCACAGGCGTGACACCATGCTGAAGTGGGAAGGTCTGCTTACAGGCTTGCAACAACAAGCAAGAGGGGTGCCAGAGCCAACGGTGTGCATGACGCCAATGGCCTGACGCCGGATCAGATGGCCAGCGGCGCCACGTTGTTGAGCACGGCGCGCACCACGCTGTACACGGTCAGCGCCGAGGTCTTGGGATTGGCCGCCAGAGGCTTGCCGCGCATGGTCAGTTCCATGGCGCCGAAAGCACCCCGCGCCTCGACCTGGTGCACGTTCTCCTGAACGCCAGGATCGGCAAACAAACGCACCATGGTCTTGTCCAGCCCCAGTCCGGCCAGCGACAAGGTGGCCGCCACATTCGCATTCTTGGGATAGAGCTGTGCGGCCTCGCGCGCCGAGCCCTCGAAAATGCAGAAGGCCTCGGTCAGGCCGTCCAGATCGCAGACCTGCTCGGCCGGGGTGCCGCTCCATGCCTTGGGCGGCTTGCGGCCCGTATAGAGCACCGTCTCCAGGCCGCCGACACGCGCCGCAGCCAGGGCATCAATGCCGCCGATGGCGCCCGACAACAGCTGGGCCTGCGTCTTGCCGGTCTCGGCCGCAGTCTGTACGCGATCGGCCATGCCCGGTGCGCTCAAGGCGCCTATGGATGCGATGACCGCAGGAATACCACGCGCAAGCGCCGGCAGCACATGCTCCTCGATGGCTGCATGACCCGCGCATTCCACGAGAAGATCCGGCACCGCATCGCCGGGCAGGGCCTGCAGCAGCTGCGCCTGTGGCGCCAGGCGGGCAGCCGTCTCGCGCACGGCTGGCGTGATCTCGGGAACCAGTACCCAGCCCACCTGCAACCGGGTATCTCCGCTCAAAAGCTCCAGCACACTGGAGCCAATCGCGCCGCAGCCAATCAAAGCAATATTTTTCATCTCTAGCCTCCTGAAAAATGCGCTGGCCCGGCGTGATCGGGGTCAGCGCAAATGGTCCGGGTGCTGCTGGCGCAAATGAGCGGACAGAGTCTCTGCCGCCTGCTGCACCTTCTGCACCCAGAGCTGGGTTTTTTCGGGCCCCAGCTCGGTAAACGGAATGGCCATGGCCAACCCCGCAACCACCCGCCCGTCTGCGGCGCGCACCGGCGCTGCAATACTCGAAACGCCAGGCTCGTAAAAGCCCTCGCCCATGGCATAGCCACGCTCGCGATCCTCGGCCAGCAGGCGCAGCAGCTCGTCGATATTGCGCGGCGTGCTCTCGGAGAACTGGGGCAGTTCCTCGCCACCAAACACCGAGCGCAGCTGCGCGCCGTCCATGTCATGCAACAGGGCTCGTCCCAGCACCGTCGCATGCGCCGGCAGACGCGAACCCACGCGCACAGCGCCCTGGAATGCTCCGGACGGAGTGACGCGTGCCACATAGACCACGGAAGTGCCGTCGCGCAATGCAAGATTGCTGGTCATGCCCAGCTCATCGCACAAGGCCTGCAGCACAGGCTCGGCCAGTTGCGCCAGCGGCTGGGTGGACAGGTAGTCATAGCCCAGGCGCAGCACGGCCAGACCGAGCCGGTATTCGGTGCCGCTGCGCTGCAGATACCCCGAGTTTTCAAGCGTGGTCAACATGCGAAACACCGTGGAGCGCGGCAGCTCGAGGCTGCGCGCCAGCTCGGGTGCGCTCCAGACCGGTTGCGCCGGGCCAAAGCAGGCCAGCAGGCGCAGTCCTCGGTCCAGAGCGGGCACGGTGTAACGGTCTTGTTCGTTGGTTGAAATCTCGGAGGTTTCGCTCATAGCAATCAGCTGGTATTGGGGCAATAGCTTTGGTTCAACAAAGATGCCAGCCTATGCGCGACCTCCATTGGTTGTTCCACGGGTGAAGCATGACCGGCAGCCGCAAGCGTACCGTAGTGCGCGCCCAGCAGTTCGGACCAGGACTTGCAAGCTGCAGGTGTAGTCACCACATCGTGCTCGCCGACCCAAACCTCGACCGGCATGCCAAGTCTGCCCCGTGCCTGTGCCAGATCGCTGCCGCAAAGCAGCTCGACCGCCTGCGCATAGCCCTGCGGCTGCATGCGCGCCGTATTCCAGCGCACCCATGCACGCACGGATTCAGGAGCCTCGGAGGACACCAGGCGCTGATCGATGACGGCCGCCAGACCGGCGACGCCCTTCTCGGCCAGAGCCGCCAGGCGGCCCTCGCGTACCTTGGCCTGCTGCTCGGCCTTGGCTGGGGCGCCGTAGCCGCCCGCCGGGCTGATGAGCACCAGTTGCTCGACCAGCCCGGGGGCCGCCGTGACTGCCAGCCTGGCCGCCATCAGGGCGCCCAGGGAATGGCCGACCAGGATGCAGCGCCGCACACCGAGCACCAGCAGTGACTGGGCCAGCACCTGCGCATAGTCGGCATCGGCAGGCGCCGATTGGGCCAGCGGCGTCGACACGCCATAGCCAGGTGCATCCCAGGCCAGAACGCGCGCCTTGTCACCCAGCTGCAGCGCCACATCCAGCCAGGATGCAGCCCCGGAGCTGATGCCATGCAGCAGCACCACCGCAAAATCGGAGCTGGCGTCGCCAGCCTCGCGCCAGGCGACCTGGGCCTTCTGCGGAAGCTTCACCAGCCGCTCGGGAAAACCGGTCTGCAGCAGCTGTTGTTTCAGCGACAGCAAATCCTCGTGCATGACAAAGCTCAGCGCTTGATCTTGGCCAGAGGGTGCTCGGGCGGATAGGTCGGGGTGACAGGCTTTTTGGCGCCCAGCATCACGCACATCAGCGCATCTTCATCACCGACATTGATCTCTTCGCGGTACACGCCGGGCGGCACCGAAACCACATCGCGATCGGTCAGGATGGTCTCGAAACGCTCGCCGTCCTTTTCCAGCACCAGCTTGAGCTTGCCGCGCATCACGAAGAACACTTCTTCCACATCGGTGTGCAGATGCGAAGGGCCTTCATGGCCGGCGGGAATCACCATGGTGGAGAAGGTGAAGTTTTCCGACGGAATGGTGTTGCTGTCGGAGGCCACGCCCGTGCCGCCCGTGCCGATGTAACGCATCTGGCCGCGGCGGTATTTGGGATCAAAGTCGGCCTGGAACTTCAGGGCATCGAAGTCGTACTTGCGCGTGGCAAAGCGCGCAATGCGTGTGCTCATCCAGTCTTCAAAGCTGGAGCCTTCGGGGCGATCCCAAGTACGGGCGCTGTTGTCTTGTGCGATCTCGCTCATATGTCTCTCCTGAAACCGTTGGTGAACACAAAAAGCGACCTGCTTTTTGTTTTACTAATAAAACCAGGTTCATTTAGCGAAACAATTATAAGAAGACTTGCCCGATATCAACAAGCACATTTCCTTGTTGCTGCGGTGGAGACAGGTATCGGTGTGGCGTTTTGCCCCGCCCACACAGGCACGGGCCTGAAAACGGGCATAAAAAAAGGAGCGCCAAGCGCTCCTGTGAACTCGCCTTGAAGGACAAGATGAAAAACTCTCAGGCGTCGCGCAGCTCCCTGCGCAGGATCTTGCCCACGGGAGTCTTTGGCAGATCGGTGCGAAAGACGATGTGGCGCGGACGCTTGTAGCCAGTCAGATTGGCATGGCAGTAGTCGCGGATGGCCTGCTCCGTCAATGCCGGGTCTTTTTTGACGACGACGAGCTTGATGGCCTCGCCGGACTTTTCGTCGGGTACGCCGACCACCGCGCACTCCAGCACGCCGGGGCAGTTGGAGACCACGTCCTCGACCTCGTTGGGGTAGACATTGAAGCCGCTGACGATGACCATGTCTTTCTTGCGATCCACGATCTTCACAAAGCCGCGCTCGTCCATGGTGCCGATGTCGCCGGTGAGGAAGTAGCCATCGGCCGTCATGACCTTGGCGGTCTCGTCGGGGCGCTGCCAGTAACCGGCCATGACCTGAGGGCCCAGCACGGCGACTTCACCGGGCAGACCCGGCTCGCTCACGTCCTGGCCGTCGCTGCCGACCAGCTTCACATAGGTGCTGGGCAGGGGCACGCCTATGGTGCCCGAGTAAGCCGTGGCCGTGACCGGGTTGCAGGTCACCGAGGGGCTGGTCTCCGAGAGGCCGTAACCCTCACAGATGGGGCAGCCGGTCTTCTTGAGCCACAGCTCGGCCACGGCACTCTGCACGGCCATGCCGCCGCCCACCGAGACCTTGAGATGGCTCCAATCCACGGTGCCGAAGTCGGGGTGGTTGGCCAGTCCGTTGAACAAGGTGTTGACGGCCGGAAAGCTGTGAAAACGATGTCTGGACAGCTCCTTGAGCGTGGCCTTGAGATCGCGCGGATTGGGGATCAGCACGGTCTTGCCGCCGGTACGCATGGCCAGCATCATGTTCACCGTGAACGCGAAGATGTGATAGAGCGGCAGCGCGCAGATGCTGGTGGGCTGTTCGCCGGCCGGCACCTTCTTCATGGCGGGCTCGTTCCAGGCTTCGGACTGCAGCACGTTGGCGATGATGTTCCTGTGCAGCAGCACAGCCCCCTTGCTCACTCCCGTGGTGCCGCCCGTGTATTGCAGCAGAGCCATGTCGTCTGCCTTGAGCACCGGTGCGTTCAAGGACGCACCACGCCCCTTGGCCAGTGCATCCTTGAAGCGCACGGCACCGGGCAGGCTGAAGGGCGGCACCAGCTTCTTGACGGAGCGCACCACGTAATTGACCAGCATGCCCTTCAAAAGCCCCAACTCGTCGCCCATGGCACAGAGCACGATGTGCTGCACGGCGCTGCCATGCATGCCGTCCTGCAGGGTCTTGGCGAAGTTCTCGATGATGACGATGGCCTTGGCACCCGAATCCTTGAGCTGATGCTCGAGCTCGCGTGCCGTGTAGAGCGGGTTGACGTTGACCAGCACATAGCCGGCACGCAGCACCCCGGCCACGGCCACCGGGTACTGGGGAATATTGGGCATCATCAGCGCCACGCGGTCGCCGCGCTGCAGCCCCAGGCTTTGCAGATAGGCGGCAAAGAGCTTGCTCTGCGCATCGACCTGGGCGAAGGTCAGCTCCTTGCCCATGAAGGAATAGGCCACCTTGTCGGCATGCTTGGCAAATGCCTCTTCCATCAAGGCCACCAGCGATGGATACTGGGACGCATCGATGTCCGCAGGAACTCCCTCTGGATATGCATTCAGCCAAGGACGGTCACTCATTCTTCTGTCTCCGTGTCTTATCGTCTGATCCGGCCATTGTGATAAAAAGCACGGTCGTTCGATACTGTAGTAACCCTAGGAAACAAGCCGGGTCACCTTGGTAACAGAAGTCAAAACCCATGAAAAAAGCCCGCAGGCACCAGGCCGCGGGCTTTGAGTGTTTTCAGCCTCCAGCGCTTACTGGTAAAGCGCTGACAGCTATCAAACCTGAGTTTACTTGACCAGCTGGGCCAGATCGCCGGCAGCGTACTTCTTGGCCATTTGCTCCAGGCTGTAACCCTTGATCTTGGCGCCCTGGCCTTCGCAGCCGAACTCGATGTAGCGGGCCTTGCAGACTTGCTTGGCCGCTTCGCGGGCAGGCTTGAGCCATTCGCGGGCGTCGAACTTGTCGGGGTTCTCGGCCAGGAACTTGCGCACGGCGCCGGTCATCGCCAGACGGATGTCGGTGTCGATATTGATCTTGCGCACGCCGTACTTGATGGCTTCCTGGATCTCTTCCACGGGCACGCCGTAGGTTTCCTTCATCTTGCCGCCGTACTGGTTGATGATGGCCAGCAGTTCCTGGGGCACGGAGGAGGAACCATGCATCACCAGATGGGTGTTGGGAATGCGGGCGTGAATTTCCTTGACGCGCGAGATCGCCAGGATGTCGCCTGTGGGCTTGCGGCTGAACTTGTAGGCGCCGTGGCTGGTGCCGATGGCGATCGCCAGTGCGTCCAGCTGGGTGGCCTTGACGAACACGGCGGCTTCTTCGGGGTCGGTCAGCATCTGGCTGTGGTCCAGCTTGCCCTCGGCACCGATGCCGTCTTCTTCGCCGGCTTCGCCGGTTTCCAGGTTGCCCAGGCAGCCCAGCTCGCCTTCCACGGTGGCGCCGATCTGGTGGGCCATGGCCACCACCTTCTGGGTCACGTCCACGTTGTAGTCGAAGGACGAAGGGGTCTTGCCGTCGCTCATCAGCGAGCCGTCCATCATCACCGAGCCGAAGCCCAGGTTCAGCGCGCCCTGGCAGACTTCAGGCGTGGTGCCGTGGTCCTGGTGCATCACCAGGGGGATGTGGGGATACATCTCGGCAGCCGCCTGGATCAGGTGCTTGATGAAGGGCTCACCGGCGTACTTGCGGGCACCGGCGCTGGCCTGCAGGATCACGGGCGCGCCGACTTCGTCAGCCGCCGACATCACGGCCTGGACCTGCTCCAGGTTGTTCACGTTGAAGGCGGGGATGCCATAGCCGTTTTCAGCAGCATGGTCCAGCATTTCGCGCATCGAGATCAAAGGCATGGTGGGTTCCGTTCAAAGTTTTGAGAGGCAACGCCCCCGGCGATGAATCACTGCAGTGCGCCGCACGACAGCTGTGGCCCGGGGAAAGACCAGCGGCCACGCTTCGGTAACCGCTTAGTAACCGGGTATTTTAACCGGCTAGCGGTAATTCCATGCGATAGCAGGTGGTGAAGCCTTGCGGCGCCTCGGCCACCATGAAGCGCCCGCCATGGGCCTGCATGACACGGCTGACGATTTCATGGCCCAGATGCAGGCTGTCCACGGGCGGCACATGGTCCGGTGCGGCATCACGTCGGCCGTCATCGCAGACCTGCACCCAGGCCCGTTCCTGGACGCTGTCAAGGCCGGCCTGCACCTCGATCTGCGTGCCTATCGGCGTGTGGCGCACGGCGTTTTCCACCAGATTGCGCAGTGCCGAATCGAGCAGCAGCGCATTGCCGCGCACCGGCAGCTCCTGCGGGGCCTCCACGGAGATCATGTCTTCACGCTGCCATGCATGCTGGGCCTGCGCCGCCGCCACATTGCGCACCACATCGGCCCAGTTCACGGTCTGCAAAGGGGCATCCAGCATGCCGCGTCCAGCCCGGGCCAGGGTCAGCAACTGATCGAGCACATGGCCGGCATGCAGGGCGTCCCGGCCGATGCGCTGCAGCGCGGCCTGCATGACAGCGGTATCGGTCTGCCCCTCCGACTTCAGCGCCTGGGCCTGCAAAGCGATGGAGGCCAGTGGCGTGCGCAGCTCATGGGCCACTTCATTGGCCAGATTGCGCTCGCGCTCCAATGCCTCCTGCTGGCGGTCGAGCAAGGTGTTGATCGAGCTGACCATGGGCGAGAGCTCGCGCGGCACATGGGCATCGGAGAGGCGCTGGTCACGACCCAGATCCAGCGCCTCCACGCGTTGCGTGAGCTGATTGAGAGGACGCATGCCGCGGCGCATGGCCACACCCAGCGCAATCACGATCACCGGCAGCAGCCAGAAACCCGGTTCTATCATCTGCATGGCGATATCGTCGGCCAGACTGTCGCGCTCGGCCAGGTCGATCATCACCGTGACCTTGGCGGTTTTGTCGTGGCTCCACTGGGTATAACTGCGCCAGGCCTTGCGTTCATCCGCCCCAATCGTGGCAAAGCCCTGCTCGATGTCGAAATCCGGCAAAGGCGCCTGTCCGGTGCGCGAGATCAGCAGTCCTTGCGCATTCCAGAGCACCACGCTCAGCGACTCCTGATAGTCGTGGGCGTGCAGGCCTGCAGGCGGCTGGACAGCCGTGGTCTGTCCGACCGGCACATCGTCCTGCACATGCCAGTTCAAGGTCAGCGCAGCCACTCCTGCCAGGTGTCCGTCGGTCAGCTCATCGGCCTCGTGCACTCCGGTCTGGTAGCCCCAGATGACGAAGCTGCCCCAGACCAGCGCCAGCGCGCCCAACATCCAGGCCAGCAGATTCAGCTGTAGCGAGCTGCGGCGCATGCCGGTTTGCGGCATGGCCTTCACTCCTGCTCCTGCGGCATGAAGTAGCCCACGCCGCGCATGGTCACAATGATCTTCTGGCCCAGCTTCTTGCGAAGATGGTGGACATAGACCTCCACGGCATTGCTCTCCACCGTATCGCCCCAGCTGTAGAGATGCTCCTCGATTTGCGGGCGCGACAGCACCCGCCCGCGCGCAAGCAACAAGGCCCAGAGCACGGCAAATTCGCGCGGTGAAACCTCCACCTTCTGCCCCGCCTGCCGGATGGTGCGGGCAGCCGGGTCCACCTCCAGATCCGCATGGCGGATCACCGGCGATGCCTGACCGGCCGCGCGGCGCATCATGGCGCGCAGGCGGGCCTCGAGTTCGTCCATGTCAAAGGGTTTGACCAGATAGTCATCGGCCCCCAGATTGAGCCCCGCGACCCGGTCCTGCACCTGATCGCGTGCCGTGAGGATCAACACCGGCGTGGCCGGATCGGGCAGTTGCGGCACACCGGGCCGTCCTGTCTGCAGGCGCAGGCGGCGCACGACCTCGCTGCCATCACCGTCGGGCAGACCCAGGTCCAGCAACACGGCATCGAAGCGCTCGGCACTCAGGGCATGCCAGGCCTCGGCCACGCTGGCGCACACGTCCACCGCATAGCCGCGCTGCATGAGATTGGTTCGCAGCCCTGCTGCAATGCCTTCGTTGTCTTCGACCACCAGAATTCGCATGCACGCATTGTGCGCGGCAATTCGCAATCCGCTCAACTGGCTGGTCAACGCCGACACCCACCTCCCCTGATCGCGCATGGGCTTGACATCCGCAAGCCAGCATTTCGCTTTAACATCTGCCACCCTCCATTGCCGCAATCTGCCGCAGCGCCTTCATGTTCTTCTTCGATCCATTTCTGTTTGCGCTGTTCAATGCCGATGTCCAGACGCACTGGTTCAGCATCCAGCTGGCACGTGCACTCTCGGCCTGGTTGCCCAATCTCAGCGGCATTCTTGTCCTCAGCGCCCTGGTGTTCGGCTCACCGGCAACACGCCGCACCATGTTGATGCTGCTGCTGTCCATGGCCACGGCCTGGCTGATCGCCAGACTCATACGCTGGGGCTTCCCGGCTCCGCGCCCGTTCCAGCTCAATCTGGGCACGCTATGGATTCAGCATGGCGGACGTGCCGGCTTTCCCAGCCTTCATGCCAGCGGAGCCTTTGCCCTGGCCATGGCCCTCAGCCTGGGCGCAACCCGCCACCGCAAACCGCTGGTCTGGCTGGCCTGGATAGCCGCCATCGGCATCGCCTGGAGCCGCGTCCATCTGGGGGTGCACTTTGCGTCCGATCTGATGGCCGGCGCGCTGGTAGGCATCAGCGGCGCGCTCATCGTCTGGCATATTGCCTTCCAGCTGCGCCGTCGCCGTCATCTGCGCATCGTGCCGCATCTCAAGCGCCTGCGCAGCACATGGGCGGCCCAGGGCTGAGCCTGCTCTTAAGCGCTTGTTAAGAAGCGCTTTCTATCGTGGCGGCCATGAAGTCGTCCGCCCCCTCGCTCCCCCTCCCGCCTCTTCGCCAAGCCTCCGCTCCAGCCCTGCTGAGCTGGACTGTCATTGCCCTGAGCTGCGTGCTGGCCTGGGACATGAGCAGCCTGGACATGCCCATGGCGCACTGGTTTGGCAGCAGCCAGGGCTTTGCCCTGCAGAACGACTGGTTCATGGTCAACATTGCCCATGAAGGTGCGCGCAAACTGGCCTGGGCCATCGTCATGGGGCTGAGCCTGATGATTTGGTGGCCTATCGGCTGGATGCGAAAAGTGTCTTACCCACGCCGGATACAACTGGTGGTGGGCGCACTGGTCTCGCTCATCATCATGGCGCTGATGAAACGCATCAGCGTGACCAGCTGCCCCTGGGACCTCGCCGACTTCGGCGGTGTAGGCCACTATGTCTCGCACTGGGCCTGGGGTGTCATAGATGGCGGCGGCGGCCACTGCTTTCCTGCCGGTCACGCCTCGGCGGGCTTTGCCTTCATCAGCGGCTACTTCGCGCTGCGCCACGACCTGCCGCGCGCAGCGCGCCTGTGGCTTGTCGCGGCTCTGCTTGCGGGTTTTGCCCTGGGCCTGGCGCAGCAGATGCGCGGTGCCCACTTCATGAGCCACACGCTGTGGACCGCCTGGCTGTGCTGGACGGCAAGCTGGTTTTGCGATCTGCTGACCACCCGCCGCCTGGCGCATCAGGTACCGGCGGATGCAGCCCTTTCCCCCGACGAGCTGCTTGCCCAGGACTGAGCTCAGCACACACGCAAAGGTCATTCATGCTGCTTTTCGATGCCCCCGTATTTCACTTTCTGAATGCCAACACCCAGAGCCCGCTGTGGTGGATTCAGGCCTCGCGCTTCGCCTCCAACTGGTTGCCCGGCCTGTGCGCCCTGCCCGTGATTGCCGCCATGCTGGCGCTTGGCAAGGGCTGGCGGCGCAGCCTGCAACTGGCCTTGCTGTCCATGGCATGTGCCTGGGTGACCTGCCGTCTGATTCGCTGGGGCCTGCCCATGCCCAGGCCGGCGCAGCTGGGAATGGGCATGCAGTGGATAGCACATGGTGCCAGCGCCAGCTTTCCCAGCATGCACGCCGCCGGCGCCTTTGCCCTGGCTCAGGGCATCAACCTGGGCGTGGGAAGACACCAGCGCTGGCTGGTTGTTGTCGCATGGCTTCTCGCCACCAGCGTGGCACTGAGCCGCGTGGTGCTCGGCGTGCATTTCCCTTCGGATATTCTGGCCGGCATGCTGGTCGGTACCGTCAGCGCGGTACTCGTCTGGCGCAGCGCATTGCAGCTCAAACAAGCGCAGCGCCGCAAACAGCTCAAGCGCCGCCTGCAACCCCAGATCGCCTGAAGCACGCTACAAAAACAAAAGCTGCCAGCGCTTTATTCATAAGCACTGGCAGCTTTTTTGATGAGGCATGCTTCAAGTCAGAGGCATCGAGCAAGAGCCGCCTCGCAGCGAAGATGCCGTCCCCCTCGGGGGGAAGCGGCATAGCCGCTCAGGGGGCTCACTCCACCCTGCAGATCTTGAGCATATTGGTACCACCGGGCTGGCCCATGGGCTCGCCGCAGGTGATGGCGTAGACATCGCCGGACTGCACGATGCCGCGGGCCAGCAAATGGCCCTTGGCCTGGTCCAGCGCCATGTCGCGCTCGGCGCTGGTGTCCATCAGCAGCGGGCGCACGTTGCGGTACAGCGCCATCTTGCGCTGCGTGGCCAGCTTGGGTGTCAGAGCGTAGATGGGAATATGGATGCGATGACGGCTCATCCACAGCGCTGTCGAGCCGGAGTCCGTCAGCGCCACGATGGCCTTGGCACCCAAATGATGAGCGGTGAACAGCGCGCCGATGGCGATCGCCTGGTCGGTACGCTTGAACTGGCTGTTGCTGAAGTCGGCATCCTTGACGCGGTCTTCGGCCGCTTCCGCAGCGGCGCAAATGGCGGCCATTTCACGCACTGTTTCCAGCGGGTACTTGCCGGCAGCGGTTTCGGCGCTCAGCATCACGGCATCGGTGCCGTCCAGCACGGCATTGGCCACGTCGCTCACTTCGGCACGGGTGGGCACGGGGTTGGTGATCATGGACTCCATCATCTGGGTCGCGGTGATCACCACCTTGTCCATGTCACGCGCCATGCGGATCATCTTCTTTTGCAGCGCGGGCACGGCGGCATTGCCCACTTCCACGGCCAGATCGCCACGGGCAACCATGATGCCGTCGGAGACCTTGAGAATCTCTTCCAGGCGCGGAATGGCCTCGGCACGCTCGATCTTGGCGATCAGGCCGGGCTTGTGGCCGTACTGGGCAGCGGCCACATTGCACAGCTGGCGCGCCATTTCCATGTCGGTGGCGTTCTTGGGGAAGCTCACGGCCACGTAGTCGGCCTGGAAGGACATCGCGGTCTTGATGTCTTCCATGTCCTTGGCGGTCAGTGCGGGAGCCGTCAGGCCGCCACCTTGCTTGTTGATGCCCTTGTTGTTGGACAGCTCGCCACCCAGCTTGACGACGGTGTGTACCTCTTCACCGCGCACTGCGTCCACGGTCAGCACGATCAGGCCGTCGTTGAGCAGCAGCACATCGCCGGCCTTCACGTCACGGGGCAGCTCCTTGTAATCAAGGCCCACGCCGTTGATGTCGCCCAGTTCGGTGCGCGATGCATCGAGCACGAAGCGCTCGCCAGGCTCGAGCATGACCTTGCCCTCGGCAAACTTGCCGACGCGGATCTTGGGACCCTGCAGGTCGGCCATGATGGCCACTTCGCGGCCTGCACGCTGGGCAGCCTCGCGTACCATGGTGGCACGGTCGATATGGTCCTGCGCCTTGCCATGGCTGAAGTTCAGGCGCACGACGTTCACGCCTTCGCGCACCATTTGTTCAAGCAGTTGCGGATCGCTGGAAGCGGGGCCCAGTGTGGCGACGATCTTGGTAGCACGACTCACTTGCATGAAATGTCTCTCTCGCGATGGAATGTAATCGGGTTTCAATTCTGGCACGAATGCGGTTACATGACTGCATCTTGCACGCTGCTGCCGCACCCGACAAGCCAGCCACAGGACCACAAAAACAGTAGCTGCCTGCGCATGTCCATTATTGAACTCAGGCCACATCGAGCATGAAATGTTTATATTTCAAGCGCTTGCAGCTACTGATTCAGAAGCATAAGAGCGAAACTCGCGCCCGAATCGGCGTGCCTGCTGCAGCGCATCAAAGACCGCGTCGAAACAGTTTTGCCCGGCAGGTTCAAATGTGCCGGCCTCAGATCAGCCCGTGCGAGAGCAGATAGGTCACCACATGCGTGAGCATGGCGGCCTCGAGTCCGTAGCGCCAGAACATGATGCCCGCCAGCAACCCGTAGACGCTTTCACACACCAACAGCTGCAGTACGACCGGCACCGGAAGCTCGCCGACCACGGTCCAGCCCAGAAATACCGGAATGCAGCCGGACAGCAAGGCAGCCAATGCAATCGCCGCCCAGCCCAGCCGCCAGTCCGGGCGCTGCCTGGGGCTGCCGAAGGCCTTCCACAACATCCACATCACGCCGGTCAGCATGCCAAGACGCAATAGCAACTCTTCGGTAATCGCGCCGTAGAGCAGCTTGGGCCATAGCGGCAGGCCGTAGGCCGGGTCCACAAAAGACATGCTTTCGGGCCAGACCACGGCCAACGTCACCAGCCAGGCGGCACCGATCACGCCGCCCGCCACGCCGGGCAGGCTCAGCACGCGCACGCCGCGCCAGGGCATGCGCCCCTCGGCCACGGCATGAATCAATGGTGCGCTCAAGCCCAGCCTCGGGCCCAGCCGGACCCCGAGGCCCACGCTCAGCGCCAGCAGGACGCTCAGCCCCGCCGTCGCGGCCCAGCCGACCACAATGTCGGAGCCGCCACTGGCCAGAGCGGCCAGCCAGGCCGGCGGCGTCGTCCAGGCCAGCGCCACCACGCCTGGCAAACCCAGCAACCAAAGCAGCAAGCCCATGCGCGCGGCAGACTGTGGCCTGGCCGCAGCGCGATGAGACAGGTGGGCAAAGGTCTGCGGCATGTTGAACCCTGGCTCAGGCCTCTCAGTCACGCATCAACGCTTCGATCTCGTCGGCCTTGACCGGCACGCCGCGGGTGATGAGCTCGCAGCCGGTCTCGGTGACGATGGCATCGTCCTCGATGCGGATACCGATGTTGTGGAACTGCTCGGGCACGCCGGGTGCAGGACGCACATAGATGCCCGGCTCTACCGTCGTGACCATGCCGGGGCGCAGGATGCGGCTGGGGCGATTGGCAATGGTTTCGCCCGAGATCGGGTCCTTGCGCTCGCTGACCACGCCCAGCTCGCTGGGTTCCACATAGCTGCCACAGTCATGCACATCCATGCCCAGCCAGTGGCCGGTGCGGTGCATGTAGAACTGGAAGTAGGCACGCGACTCGATCACATCCTCGGCCGTACCGTACTTGGTACGGTCCAGCAGTCCCAGGTCCAGCATGCCCTGGGCCAGCACGGCGACGGTGGCGTCATGCGGGTCGTTGAAGCGATTGCCGGCCCTGGTGACGGCGATCGCCGCTTCCTGGCTGGCCAGCACCAGGTCGTACAGCGCACGCTGCGCCCCGCTGAACTTGCCGTCGGCCGGGAAGGTGCGCGTGATGTCACTGGCATAACCATCCAGTTCACAGCCCGCGTCGATCAGCACCAGCTCGCCCGCGCGCACCGGCGCCTTGTCGGCCTGATAGTGCAGCACGCAGGCATTGGCACCGGCTGCCACGATGGAGCCGTAGGCCACGTACTGCGAGCCATGCTGGCGGAATTCGTGCAGCAGCTCGGCGTCCAGATGGTATTCGCGCACCTCCTCGCCATTGCGGATCATGCGGGCCGAGCGCTGCATGGCACGCACATGGGCCTGGGCACTGATCTGCGCGGCTCGGCGCATGATGTCCTGCTCATGCAGGTCCTTGACCAGACGCATCTCGTCCAGCAGCGCACAGGCATCGCCCTGCTGTGTGGGACAGAGCACGCCAAAGCGCGAGCGGGCGCGCACCTGGCTGAGCCAGCCTTCGACCTGTTCGGCCAGGCCCTTGTGGGTGGCAAAGGGGAACCAGACGCGCTCACGGTTTTCCAGCAGGCGCGGCAGGCGGGAATTGATTTCATCGCTGGAGAAGGCCTGAGCCATGCCCAGCTTGGTCTTGGCCGCCTCGGGGCCCAGGCGATAGCCGGTCCAGACCTCGCGCTCCAGATCCTTGGGCTGGCAGAACAGCACGCTTTTGCCGTCGCTGGTCAGCACCAGACAGGCATTGGGCTCGCTAAAGCCCGTGAGGTAGTAGAAGTAGCTGTCGTGGCGATACAGATACTCGGTATCGCGGTTGCGATGCAGCTCGGGGGCCGTGGGAATGATGGCGACACCGCCGTCGCCCAACTGGGCGGCCAAGCGTGCGCGGCGTTGGGCATATACAGAAGTCATGGGCATATCGTAATGCTGGCCGGGTATCTGTACATCAGCTTACATCTGCGGATGTCAGCTATTGCGCTCCTACCCTTGTGCCGGTCTGAATCCCGGCGGCCAGCAGCGCCATCGCATCACCGGGCACCAGGGCCTCGGGCTGGCTCGCGCGCCAGCCCGACCAGAGCAGGCTTGCCCCAGACAGGATCAGCAGGCCGCAGACCAGCCATTCCACAAGCCTTTTGGGCCAGGCGGGCGGATGTCTGGCACTCCACCAGGTCACGCCCGTGACGACAGGAAAGGCCAGTGCCGTCCAGCCCATGACCG
Organism: Comamonas sp. HJ-2; assembly: GCF_053615495.1. Classification (NCBI taxonomy): domain Bacteria; kingdom Pseudomonadati; phylum Pseudomonadota; class Betaproteobacteria; order Burkholderiales; family Comamonadaceae; genus Comamonas; species Comamonas sp. HJ-2. The sequence continues at coordinate 77,910 of NZ_JBSIFD010000003.1, forward strand.
CCCAGTTCAGCTGCCCCTCCACAGCCACCATGGCAGCGCGCAGCAAGGAACAGGAAACAAACATGGCAAACAGGCAGTGGCGCACCAGCATGCGATCCAGCGGCTGACGATAGAGGTGATAGACCATGGGCGGGCCGGGCGTGGCAAACAAACCACCGAGCAGCCCCGACGACACGCCGGCCACCCACATGGAGACAGGGCCGGATGGCTGGTCCAACGCCTTCTTCTGCATCAGCAGCAGCATGGCGCACAGCACGATCACCAGGCCCAGCAGCATGCGCAGGCCGTTGAGCGTATTGCCGCTGAGCCAGTGCAGCAGCAGCACCCCGCCGACCACACCCAGCACGCTGCTGATGAGCATGGGCTTGAGCATGGCCCAGTCCGGCTCGAAGCGGTAGGCGCGCATATAGCTGACGCCGTTGATAATGGACAACAGACAGGCCACATTGGCCGCATCGGCAATATTCATCAGGCCCGTGGCGCCTGCGACGCCCACAAAGATCAGCCCGAACGCGAAGCCCGTGAGGTTCTGGCAGAACGCGGCCAGCCCCACCAGAGCCATGAAGAAAACGATTTGCATGCACTCACCCGATGACGGCCACAAGAGGAACTGTGGATTTGCATCCGGTTGCGCCAGTCAGAAAATTAAAAAGCATAGCAGACGCTTGCCATGACAAGCATTCGTGCAATCCACAGAGAAGCTCCTCAACTCATAGCTTCTAGCTCTTTGTCGCCATGGTTTTCAAGGTAATTCATGGGATAAGTATTTTGATCTGCTGCGCCGACCACTCGATCAGCTCGCCACGCTGCGCATGCCAGCCTTGGGGCGCGAAATCCGGCCAGTGACAAAGCAGCTCGCGGGTTGGCACATCCCATAGCCAGCCCTGCCCTTCGCCCACCACCAGCAAGCGACCGCTCACGCAGTGCAGATGTCGGGCAGGCGGCAGGCCGGGCATGGGCCAGAGCTGGCCCGCATGGCCTTCCTCGGGCACAGGCGCATGGATATCGAAGATCACCACGCCCGGCGCATGCAGGCAGTCGCCAAAGCCATCGTCATCCCAGTTGCCGACGTTCCAGATCGCGACGCGCGAGTCATCCAGCCACACGCAGGGCAGATCCCAGCCCTCGCCCTGCGCCAGCCGCTTGCGCGAGGGGCCGTCCTCGGACTCCCAGCGATTGCCATCCAGCCAGGCGGGCAGCGACCACACGGCGGGAATGCCCACGGGTGCCCAAACCCAGCCGTCGTCCAGCAACCATTGCTGCGAAGGGCTGGGCAGAAGACGGCCATGAAAATAATCCAGATAGTGCGGCTGCTCGAACGCCAGCCCATCGCGCTCGGTCAGGTTCTCGCCCGTCGCGCAATCCATGGCATCGAGCCGGTTCCACTGCGTGCGGTGAATCAGCACATCGCGGCCCTGGTGCTGGACAAATGCGATGGAAAAAGGCACGGTTCTGGGGTGGTAGTCGCCCCCAAAAAGCTGCATGACGCGCTCGCCCGTACGCAAATTCACCAGCACGCCAAATGTGCCTCCATCATCTGCAATCACCGCATAGTCGCCACTGAGCGCGCAATGCACCTTGAAGCCATGCGGCCACTGCGGCGCAGGCGGTGTCGGCTCTGGCAAATCCAGCTGCGCCAGTTGCTGGCTCCGGCCGCTTGGCAGCTTCAACGCATGCAAGCCGCCGTCCCCGGTCAGCAGCAGCAACTGGCCCCAGCCAGCCTGCGCAGTGCAGGCGTGGACGATGTGCGGGCCTTGCCAGTCGATGCTGCGTGCGCTCATGTCTCAGCCCTGATTGAGCTGGGCCAGTCGCTCGGGCGTGCCCACATCGACCCAGCGACCGGTGTAGAGCGAGGCCCCCACGCGGCGGTCCTGCATGGCGCGGCGCAGCAGCGGGGCCAGCGGGGCGCGCAGGCCTTCGGGGTTTCCGGGCTGCACATCGAACCACGGTGCTGCAAACAGCTCGGCTTTCAAGAGCGCAATCGTGCTGTAGGTATAGCGCGGGCGTTCGTCGTCGGCAGGCAGATCCAGCGCCTTGCCGTCCTCGCTCAGACCAAAGTCGCCACGCGGATTGTGTGCAGGATTGGGCACCAGCCACAGATGGGCCAGTTCATCGCTGTGCGCAAACGCCTGGGCATCCTGCACCGCAAAGCAGAAATCCGGCGCATAGACATCGCCTGCGGCCAGCCAGAAAACCCGGCCCAGCTGCGGCAGGGCGCGGCTGATTCCGCCCGCGGTTTCAAAGGCTTTCTCGGGTTCCGCCGAATAGGAAAGCGATAGCTTCGCGCTCGCACCCGCATCGGGCTGCGGCACGAATTCATCGCCGAAATACGCGGGAATCTGCATCCCCAGCCAGCCGGTATTGATGACGGCCCGCGCCACGCCGGCAGCCAGCAGCGCCTGCAGGTGCAGCTGCAGCAGCGGCACGCCCTGCACCTTGAGCAACGGCTTGGGCGTGATATCGGTCAGCGGCCGCATGCGCTCGCCCCGGCCTGCGGCCAGCAGCATTGCAGGGGGTTGCACCAGGAGGGAAGCAGCGTTTTCTACAGTCATTGCAATCAGCTTTTCAACACGGTTTGAGGTGCGCAAGACACCTGTTTCTGGGGTTGCACTGTAGAGCATTGACCCGCATCCCGCCTGCGAAAATTGGGCCTCCATTAAAATGACGGGCTTAGCAGAATTACCCCTCCTTTTCGGAGCGCCCTGATGGCCAACACTCAAAATATGGCGAATGCAATCCGTGCACTCGCAATGGATGCCGTTCAACAAGCCAATTCCGGCCACCCCGGTGCCCCCATGGGCATGGCCGACATGGCCGTAGCGCTGTGGAGCCGCCACCTCCAGCACAACCCCGTGAACCCTCACTGGGCCAATCGCGACCGCTTCATTCTGTCGAACGGTCACGGCTCCATGCTGATCTATGCGCTGCTGCACCTGAGCGGCTACGACCTGCCCATCGAAGAGCTGAAGAACTTCCGCCAGTTGCACAGCAAGACTGCCGGCCACCCCGAAGTGGGCATCACTGTCGGCGTGGAAACCACCACCGGCCCTCTGGGCCAGGGCATCACCAATGCCGTGGGCTTCGCACTGGCTGAAAAGCTGCTGGCTGCCGAGTTCAACAAGGACAAGCACGAGATCGTCGACCACCACACTTATGTGTTCCTGGGCGATGGCTGCCTGATGGAAGGCATCTCGCATGAAGCCGCCGCGCTGGCCGGTGCCTGGAAGCTGAACAAGCTGATCGCTCTGTACGACGACAACGGCATCTCCATCGACGGCAAGGTTGCCCCCTGGTTCATCGACAACACGCCCGAGCGTTTCGAAGCCTACGGCTGGAACGTGATCCGCGCCGTGGACGGCCACAACGTGGACGCCCTGGACAAGGCCATCGCCGCCGCCAAGAAGAGCGCCGACAAGCCCACACTGATCTGCTGCAAGACCCATATCGGCAAAGGCTCGCCCAACCGCCAGGACACGGCCAAGGCCCACGGCGAACCTCTGGGTGCCGAAGAAATCGCACTGACCCGCGCTGCTCTGGGCTGGACTCATGGCCCCTTCGAGATCCCTGCCGAGGTCTACACCGACTGGAACGCCAAGGATCTGGGTACCAAGGCCGAAGCTGCCTGGAACGAAAAGTTCGCAGCCTACACCGCCGCCTTCCCCGAGCAAGCTGCCGAGTTCACGCGCCGCATGGCTGGCGATCTGCCCGCCAACTTCGGTGAAATCGCCGCCAAGATCGCCTCCGACGCCCATGACGCCGGCGCCACCGTGGCCAGCCGCAAGGCCAGCCAGCTGGCTCTGGAAGGCCTGACAGCCGCTCTGCCCGAGCTGCTGGGCGGCTCTGCCGACCTGACCGGCTCCAACCTGACCAACACCAAGTCCACCCCCTCTTTCCGCGTGGACGACAAGGGTGCCGTGGTCAAGACCGAAGAAGGCCAGATCGGCCGCCACATCAACTACGGTGTGCGCGAGTTCGGCATGGCCGCCATCATGAACGGTGTGGCGCTGCATGGCGGCTTCATCCCCTACGGCGGCACCTTCCTGACCTTCTCCGACTACAGCCGCAACGCCATCCGCATGGCCGCGCTGATGAAGCAGCGCGTGATCCACGTCTTCACGCACGACTCCATCGGCCTGGGCGAAGACGGCCCGACCCACCAGTCCATCGAGCACGCAGCCTCCCTGCGCCTGATCCCCGGTCTGGACGTGTGGCGCCCCGCCGACACCACGGAAACCGCCGTGGCCTGGACCGTGGCCCTGAGCCAGAAGAACAAGCCCACAGCCATGCTGCTGAGCCGCCAGAATCTGGCTTACTCGCCCAAGAGCGAAGACGCGCTGGACAACATCGCCTGCGGCGCCTACGTGCTCTCCGAGCCCAAGGATGTGGGCCTGAAGGGCAAGAAGGCCCAGGCCGTGATCATCGCCACCGGCTCCGAAGTGCAGCTGGCTCTGGCTGCCCAGAAGCAGCTGGCCGAACGCAAGATCGCCGTGCGCGTGGTCTCCATGCCCAGCACCACGACCTTCGACAAGCAGGATGTGAAGTACAAGAAGGCCGTGCTGCCCGCCGGCCTGCCCCGCATCGCCGTGGAAATGGGCGTGACCGACTTCTGGTGGAAGTACGGCTGCGCCGCCGTGGTCGGTATCGACACCTACGGTGAGTCCGCTCCCGCAGGTGTGCTGTTCAAGCACTTCGGCTTCACCGCCGAGAATGTGGCCGACACCGTGCAGGTCGCCCTGCAGAACGCTGGCAAGTAAGCGCAAAAGGGGCCTCGTGCCCCTTTTTTCCGGCTGAAGTTTGCTCACCCGCAGTCCTCAGCCATCCGGACCAGGCCCAGGGTGCCGAGTCCGGGCACAATCCGCTCCGGTTTTTCATTACTCACTATCTACGAGGCAACTATGACGATCAAGGTTGGTATCAACGGCTTCGGCCGCATTGGCCGCAACGTGCTGCGCTCCGCAGTGCAAAACTTCTCCGACATCGAAATCGTCGGCATCAACGACCTGCTGGAGCCCGACTATCTGGCTTACATGCTGAAGTACGACAGCGTGCACGGTCGCTTCGACGGTGAAGTTTCTGTCGAAGGCAACACCCTGGTCGTCAACGGCAAGAAGATCCGCCTGACCCAAGAGCGCGATCCCGCCAACCTGAAGTGGAACGAAGTCGGCGCCGACATCGTGATCGAGTCCACCGGCCTGTTCCTGACCAAGGAAACCGCCCAGAAGCACATCGACGCAGGCGCCAAGAAGGTCATCCTGTCCGCTCCTTCCAAGGACGACACCCCCATGTTCGTGTTCGGCGTGAACCACGGCACTTACAAGGGCGAAGCCATCATCTCCAATGCTTCGTGCACCACCAACTGCCTGGCTCCCGTGGCCAAGGTGCTGAACGACAAGTGGGGCATCAAGCGCGGCCTGATGACCACCGTGCACGCAGCGACCGCCACGCAAAAGACCGTGGACGGCCCTTCCAACAAGGACTGGCGCGGTGGCCGCGGCATTCTGGAAAACATCATCCCCTCCAGCACTGGCGCTGCCAAGGCCGTGGGCGTGGTGATCCCCGAGCTGAACAAGAAGCTGACCGGCATGTCCTTCCGCGTGCCAACGTCTGACGTGTCCGTGGTCGACCTGACCGTGGAGCTGAACAGCGAAGCCACCTACGAAGAAATCTGCGCCGAAATGAAGGCCCAGTCCCAAGGTGCTCTGAAGGGCGTGCTGGGTTACACCGAAGACAAGGTCGTCGCCACCGACTTCCGCGGCGAGACCTGCACCTCCGTGTTCGATGCCGAAGCCGGTATCGCCCTGGACAAGACCTTTGTGAAGGTCGTGTCCTGGTATGACAACGAGTGGGGCTATTCCAACAAGTGCCTGGAAATGGTGCGCGTGGTGGCCAAGTAATCTTCACGATTACATGCAAAAATAGGCTCAATCGCTTATCAGATAAGCGCTGACAGCTATCAAAAAGCCAGTATGGGACGCCATGCTGGCTTTTTTTCGTCCCGCAAGACCGGAGCCGGCCGGAGCATGTCTCGGATACATTTGTAACACGCAGCCGCCACCAACGCCCAAGAGCATGAAGCGCGGCCACTTCCTCGGACAAGGCCGCCATGTTTATTGCGATTCCTCTTGAGAACAAGCCTTCCTGGCGCTCACCGCCCTGGATGACGGTGCTGCTCATCATCATCAACTGCGTGATCTTCTGGGGCTGGCAGGCGCCCGAGGAACAGGCCGTGGAAAAAGCGGCCCAGCAATATGCCCAGACCGCTTTGCCGACGCTGGAGCTGCCACCGTTTCTGGCCTATTTGGAGGAGCAATCCGCCCAGGGCAGCAAGCGCTTCGACCAGCACACGCTGCAGGCCGTGCGAAAGCTCTATCAGCACAAGGCCTATGCCCAGCTCTATGCGCTGCTGTGGGAGGAGAAGAAATTCCGCCAGCGCCTGCTGGACGGCCAGGTCATCACCGCCAGCCACCCACGCCATGCGCAGTGGCAGGCTGCACGTGCCGCCTTCGCGCCCCACGAGCCGCGCGGCAGCTTTACCGAGCGCTGGTCCATGAGCTATGAGAATGGCGCCGGCTGGCAGCCCCTGCAGGCCTTCACCTCCATCTTTCTGCATGGCAGCACCAGCCATCTGCTGGGCAATATGGTGTTTCTGTTTCTGTTCGGCTTCACCCTGGAGCTGGCTTTGGGTGCCTTCACCTATCTGGCCTTCTACGTGATCGGCGGCATCGGCGCCTCGCTGTTCGCGCTGATGTTCTATGCCGGCATGGGCGGTTACGGCCTGGGGGCATCGGGTGCGATTTCGGCCCTCATGGCCATGTATGCGGTGATGTACCGCATGCGCCGCATCCGCTTCTTCTACATGCTGCTGTTCTACTTCAACTACGCGCGCTGGCCGGCCCTGATCATGCTGCCGGTCTGGATGGGCGTGGAGCTGCTGCAGCATCTGCTGGGCGGCAAGCAGGTGGCCTATATGGCGCACTTTGGCGGTCTGCTGACGGGCGCCCTGCTGATGTGGAGCTATATGCGTCTGCAGACCGTCGCGACGCCAGTCAACGAAGAAGAGCAGGCCCTCGCCGCCGCCCGGCCGCTGGCCGAAGCCGTGGCCCGCGCCCAGCGCCATACCGATGCGCTGGAATTTGGCCGCGCCGCTCCGGCCTGGCGTGAAGCAGCACGCCTGGCCCCCTCGGACCCGGCCATTCTGCGGGCCTGGTTTGAAAGCTCGCGCCATCAACCCGCCAGCGAAGACTTTCATGCTGCGGCGCGACGCATCTTCAAGCTGCCGGCCACCACGGACGCCGAACGCCAGCTGCAGCTGGCCAGCTATCGCAGCTATCAGCAGCGCGCACAGCCCGGCATGCGCATGAGCGCCGACACCATGCATGGACTGGTGCGCAGCTTCGTGCGCCTGGGAGCCCTGCCCGAGGCCGAAAAGCTCTGCCGCTCCCTGCACAAGCTGGCGGACCATCCCCAATGGCCGGCAAGCTTGCTGCTGCTGGTCAACGGTATGGCCCAGGCCGGGCGTGTGCAGGATGCCAAAGCCTGGCTGCCTGCGCTGCAGCAATCGGCTCCTGAGGAAGCTCTCACGCGCTGGCTGGCACAACAGCGCTAGCCAACGCCTTGCCGCGCTCAGGTCTTGGCCTCCAGCTCCTGCAGCTCATCACGCAGCACCCACTGCGCCTCCTTGGTGCTCTCGTGCTCGGGAAAGAGCTGCTTCATGCGCATGTAAACGGCCACCCCCTGCATGGGCTGCTCCACGCCCTGCTTGTAGGCGCGCACCACCAGCTCCAGCATGGGCGGGATCAGAGTGCTGCCGGCAAAGCGCTTCTCAAAATCCTTGGCCAGGATCAACACATACCTGGGCTTGCCGGCCTTCCAGGCCTGCTGTGCCAACTCGTAACTGAGCTGGGCCGAGTCGGGCTTGAAGTCCGGCTTGCGCTTGACGCAGCTCACCCAGGCTTCCAGGGCCTCGCTGGCGCGCTGCTGGGCGAGCAACATGGGAATGAAACGCTGGCCCAGCTCCGCCAGAGCATCCGCGCGTTCGGTCAGCTTGAGCACCCGGAAGTAACGGCGGCAATCGGGCAGGCTCTCATAGTCCTCCCGCTGCCATTCGCGCGCCTGGTTCACAGCCTCGTCCATCTTGTTGTCCTGCACCAGCCTGGCCACCAGCGCATCGCGACGCCTGGCTTCCAGGGCCGCAGGGTCGATCTGCACGGTCGCAGGCCCCTCGGGTGCCTGCACGGGATCGATATCCAGAGCGGCATGATGCTGGTACATGACATAGCCGATCATGGCCGCCATCACCCAGCTGAAATAAATCATCACAAAGCTCACCAGGGGCAGCACCAATCCGGGCGCCGCAACCTTGAGCAGCATCGCCAGAACCATGGGCGAGCCCTGCTGCAGCAGAAACAGGAAAAAGCACAGCAGCAGATAGGACTTGCCGATACCGATAATCGTGGCCAGCAGCTCGAAGGGATTAACGGCCGAGCTCAGGCTATTGGTATTGATCAGCACCATCCAGGTGGCAGGAATCAGGAAGGCCACCAACAGATTGGCAATCACGCCCAAGGTCAGGCTGCGGGTCGCCATAAAGCCCACAAATATTCCGAAAACGACGAGTACCCCGAAGAATTTCCAGGGCAGCCATTTCCAGTCCTCATCGACCTGACTGGACCGGAAATCGGAGCTATGAGTAATTCCACGCGAGGCGAGTGCCGAAACCTTGAATGCATAACGGCTGACTGCCAGCATCAAGCCCAGGCCCACAAACAAGACTCCAATCCACCCGAACATCAAGCCATAACTGCATGCCGACAACAGCAATGCATAGAGCAAAGGTTCGGTCTGCAGAGGAAACAGAAAAAAGCTATTGAGCTTTTGCCAGAACGGAGGGATTTTCCACTCGGAAGAATCACCTTTTTGGTGAACACCACGTATCGAATTCAATGTCTGCTCTCCCACTCTCGGTTTGATGAATCATCTGCAAGCCCGCTTGCAGTGACCTAATCCGCTCTGGTATTGCCCGACTTTTCTTTGAAATCGGGTCATTGCGGAATTCTGCGGTAGAAATTCGCCCTGAATCCAAATACCGATAAACAGCCGGCATATTGCTTTTTTCGCTTGCCAGAAACCCCGCAAACGCTTTTGCAGCCGTGCTGGCTGGCCAAACCGCCTTGAATCGATAACGGATATGACTGCAAGGATTGCAGGGAGCGCTTAAAGTGGCCCAGGTTTTATGGAGAAGCAGCGAATGATTCACAGCGCACACGCACAAAGCAGCCCCACCCCGTACCGCATCACTCTGACCGATGCCCAAGGCCATGTCTGGCATGCCGATGAACCCGTGAATGATGGCGGCGCCGACACCGCGCCCAACCCCATGCAGCTCATGCTCTCGGCCCTGGGAGCCTGCACGGCCATCACCCTGCATATGTATGCGGGTCGCAAGCAGTGGCCGCTAAGCCATGTCGATGTGGATCTGCAGCTGAACCCCGAAGGCAAGCCCGCGGACGCCAACCAGATCACGCGCAGCATCACCTTGCATGGCGAGCTGGACGACGAGCAGCGCCAGCGCCTGCTGCAGATTGCCAATGCCTGCCCCGTCCACAAGCTGCTGGAAGGCAAGGTTTCCATCCCCACCGCCTTGACCGAAGCCGCGCAGGCATGAACACCTCACGCCCCCACCGCGTGGTACTCGCCTCCTTAGGGAGGGCCGCCTTCATCTTGGGAACTGCCTGGCGATAAAAAAAGCCCTGCAGTCACCGGCAGGGCTTTGGTCGCTGTTGTGTGTAACTTGATTACACCGTCACTTCCAGCGCACCCACTTCCACATAGTGTTCGAACTCGCGTTTGGCCAGAGATGCGGTTTCGGGCTGCTGGTCCTCTGGATCGACCCAGGACAGCACGTAGCTGGCGATGGCGGTATCGACCTTCATCTCTATGCCCATGGGAATCTGCTCGGACGGACCATCTCCGACACGATGCTCCACCTTGCCTGTGACGCGAGCGGCAAAGTGCTCGGGATACAGCTGGATCTCGACTGCCGAGATCTGGTTGCCTTGAGTGCTGTGTTCGTTCATGTTTATTCCTCCTGCAGTTGTTAGGTCGCTGCGCACGAATTGCACAACGTGAAAGCCACTGCTAGCGGCCTACGCCTTAACTTAGCCGACTCCTGGCGGAGCCCGTGTCAGCCTATTGGCTGAATCCTCACAGTGATGTAACTGCGTGCAAGGCGTTGCTGCATTCTGCCGTCTGATTGCGCGAATACCGCATATCCCTGACACTCGAATCCCCTCGCCGTCAGGATTTGTCATGAGTGAATCAAAGAACTTACAACGTCTGCCCACCCGTATAGCCGATGTCGGCGGCATCCCCATCCACCGAGCCATTCCTCAGGCCGCGCTGCGCAAAGTAGGGGCCTGGTGCTTCCTCGACCACGCCGGCCCGGCCGTCCCCCCTCCACCCGGCATGCAGGTCGGGCCCCATCCTCACATCGGCCTGCAGACTTTCACCTGGATGATCGAGGGCGAGGTACTGCACCGCGACAGCCTGGGCAGCGAGCAGATCATCCGCCCCGGCCAGGTCAATCTGATGACGGCCGGCCACGGCATTGCCCACTCCGAAGAAGCCCAGACACTGGGCGTGCATGCAGCCCAGTTGTGGATTGCCTTGCCCGACAGCCATCGCCATATCGCGCCCCGCTTCCAGCATTACCCCGACCTGCCCAGGACCGAGATCGGCGACTTTGCCGTGACCGTGCTGGCCGGTGAAGCCCTCGGTCTGGCGGCCCCCGCAGAAGTCCACTCCCCGCTGATGGGCGTGGACCTTCTGGCCTGCGGCACGGCTGGCCAAGCGTGCGCCACCATGCCGCTGCGCGCCGACTTCGAGCATGCGGTGATGAGCCTGTCAGGCGAGGTGAAGGTTGAAGGCCAGGTGTTGCCCTCGCAGGAGCTGATCTACCTGCCCGTGGGCACGCAGGAAGTGCAGCTGGAATGCACGCCCGGCAGCCGCCTCATCATCATCGGAGGCGAACCCATGGATGAGGCCATCTTGCTGTGGTGGAACTTTGTGGCCCGCACCACCGAAGAAATGCAACAGGCCCAGCAGCAATGGGAGGCAGAGGCGGCCACCGATGCGGAGCTCGTCAACGGCCAGCCACGCCGTTTTGGCAAGCCCGTGGCTTCGCCTCTGAAGTCGTTGCACTCTCCCTCACTGGCTGGCGTCAGCCTGCGCGCCTCCAGATAATCCTGCCGGCGCTTATTCAATTCGCACCAATTTGGTGCGAATTGAATTTCTCAAAAAGAAAAATAAAAGCATCTTTGCAAGTTTTTGATGAATTTTGAAAGCTTTTAGAGGCAACACACTCTCTTCAAGGGAAGGCAAGCCAGACGTTATGCATGAAACGTTTGGACTCATGCACGCCAAGCTTTCATAATCGAGCCAACGCCCTGGCCACGAGAATGCGACCGCCGCTTTTCGTCCGGGGCGTTGCCACGTCCTGCCCAACTCAACTTTGCAAAGAAAGCCGATCAATGCGTCAAGAACATGACTTCATTGGCATCAAAACCATCCCTCCCGACGCGTATTGGGGTGTTCATTCCGCACGCGCAGTGGAGAACTTCCCCATCACCGGTCACTCGGTCGCGCACATGCCCGAGCTGATCCGCGCGTTTGCCTTTGTCAAAAAGGCAGCGGCCCAGGCCAATCTGCAGTTTGGCGCCATCAATCTCAAACAAGCCACCGCTATCTCCCAAGCCTGCGATGATCTGATTTCCGGCCAGCTGCACGAGCAGTTTGTAGTCGATGTGATCCAGGGCGGCGCCGGCACCTCCACGAATATGAACGCCAATGAGGTGATCGCCAACCGTGCACTCGAGCACCTGGGATTGCCCAAAGGCACTTACGACGTGATCCACCCCAATGATCATGTCAATGCTTCGCAGTCCACCAACGACTCCTACCCCACAGCCGTCAAGCTTGCCACCTACGCTGGCATCCAGAAGCTGCTGATCGCCCTGGCCGAGTTGCGCTCTGCTTTCGAAGCCAAGGCCGGCGAATTCACCCATATCCTGAAAATCGGCCGCACACAATTACAAGATGCCGTGCCCATGACTTTGGGCCAGGAGTTTTCCGCTTTTGCTGCCATGATCGCCGACGATGAAAAGCGTCTGCGCGAATCCGCCTATCTGATGACCGAGGTGAACATGGGTGGCACGGCCATCGGCACCGGCATCAACGCTCCCGTAGGCTACGCCGGAGCCGTGACCAAGGCCTTGGCTGAAATTTCGGGCGTCCCCGTCGTCAAAGCCGGCGATCTGATCGCCGCCACGGGAGATACCGGCGCCTTTGCCGACATTTCCGGCATCTTGAAGCGTGTTGCAGTCAAGCTCTCCAAGATCAGCAATGACCTGCGCCTGCTCTCCTCGGGCCCTCAAGCAGGAGTGGCAGACATCAAGCTGCCGGCGCGCCAGGCCGGCTCATCCATCATGCCCGGCAAGGTGAATCCCGTGATTCCCGAGGTAATGAACCAGGTCTGCTTTGAAGTGATAGGTAACGATGCCGCCATCACCATGGCCGTGGAAGCCGGCCAGTTGCAGCTCAACGCCTTCGAGCCGCTGATGGCCTGGGCTCTGCATAAAAGCCTCAGCCACCTGAGCAACGCCTGCAAGACGCTGCAAGTCAACTGCGTGGAAGGCATTGTGGCCAATGAAGCGCTGCTGGATTCCCGCATTGCCGAGTCGGTGACGCTGGTGACGGCGCTGAACCCTCTGATCGGCTACGAAAAGGCCGCCAAAATTGCCAAGACCGCCATTGCCAACGGCAAGCAGATTGCCGTGGTGGCGGAAGAACTGGGCATCATGAGCCGGACCGAAATGAACAAGCTGCTGGTCGCCGACAAGCTGACCCAGGCCGGCGCATTGACCGCTGCATAAGCGCACTCTTTATCGACAATGCAAAAGGGCATGTTCGCCATGAACATGCCCTTTTGGGTTGATATGCTTTTAATAGCTTGGTATGCCTATATTCAAAGGGCAGGAAGCCAAAAACGCTTCATATTCAAGCCACTGCGGCATTCTCGTCACTGGGGTCATCCACGCCGCGCACGCTTTCACGCAGATTTTTGTCCTTGAGCTTGCCAAGATCGGTCTCCACCGCGCGTTTGAGCTTTTCAATCGCTGCGCTGAAGGCCTCCTTGACCTTTTCGGCTTCCGCATTCACTGCGATGGGGGGGCGACCTGTGGCCCGGGTTTCGAGCACACAGCGTTTGCCTGGGCCGCCCGTGGTCTTGAGGGCATCAACGCCCGTGAGGAAGACCTCCACACGCACCACATACTCCTTCAGGCGGGCCAGCTTGGCATTGATCTCCTCCTGCGCCCATTGAGCCAGAGACTCTCCACCCTGGATGGAATCGTCGGCATGAACCTGTACTTGCATGCAAATCCTCCTAGTCACCAAATGCCGCAACCGCTGCGGCGAAATCTGTAGGGGTGCCATAAAGGCAGGCGAAAACATCGTAACGCCAGAACCTTGTTCTGCCCATCGGGGCTTGTTACGCCAGCAAAGGACAGGGGCTTTGACCATTGTGGAGGCAGCTTCTCCCGGATTTGAAAGAGATAGCAACAAGGGTAGGTTCTATGAGCTTTGCCCTTGAGCCAAAGCAAAAAGTGCCGACCGGTAATTTGCAAAAAGTAAGCGTTTTTACGCCTCGGGCCGTCAGTTAATGCCAGCCTTCGATTCAGGCTCCGCGACAAAGCCGATGCGCGTCAGGCCTGCTGCGTGGGCCCAGCCCATGACCTGCACCACGCGACCATAGGGAACGCTGGTGTCGGCACGCAACTGCACCTCGGCCTGAGGATTGCGCCGCCCCAGCTCTTCCAGTTGCTGCTGCACTGCCGCATCGTCCGCCACGCCCCCCTGAATCCAGATTTCGCCGGTGGGGCTGACCTCCACCATCAAGGCATCGCTCTTGCTCACGGCAGTCTGCTGCACTGCTGTTTGCGCCTTGGGCAGTTGCACGCGCAAGGTGGCAGCCAGCATGGGAGCAGCCAGAATGAAGATCACCACCAGCACCAGCATCACATCCACCAGCGGCGTGACATTGATGGTGTTGATCGGAGTTTCCGCCCCCTGACGGCGGCTCATGCGACCGAATGCCATGACGCCATCCTTTATGAAGCATCCACTCCGAACTGGGCATGCAGATCATGGGCAAACCCCTCCAGCACAGCCTCCAGCTGGCTGACCGAACGCCCGAGCAGGTTATAGGCCAGCACAGCAGGCAAAGCGACAGCCAGACCAGCGGCCGTCATGACCAGGGCTTCACCCACAGGCCCGGCAAGCTGAGCGATATCGACCTGACCGCTGCCCGCCAGCGTTCCCAATGCATGGTGAATGCCCCAGACCGTACCCAACAGGCCCACAAACGGTGCCGTTGCACCAATGGTGGCGAGCAAGGTCTGACCCCATTGCAACTGGGTCGATGCCTGACCCAGAGCCTCACGCAGGCTGCGCAACAGCCGCTGCCCCTGCGCCGCGCTTTGTGCCAGAGAGCCTTGCACTGCCGCTCCGCCCTGCGCCACGGCATCGGCCATGGCCTGCACCAGCCCCTGTCTATCCAGCGCCTTGACCTGCGCCATAGCCTGGACCAGATCGGGCATCTGCCAGAACGCAGCCACGGCCTGCGGCACGCTGCGGCGCGCTACGGCCATAAACCAGAGCTTGTAGAGGATGACCACCCAGCTGAGCACGGACATCAGCAGCATCAAGGCCGCCGTCGCCCATGTGACCGCATCGCCCTCTGCCAGCCATTGCCACATTCCTGCAGACATCGCTCACCTCGCTCCCAGAAATAGCAAGGGGCCGTCACGGCCCCTTTGCAAATTGCGCGGTCAGCGCAGATTCAGCACATCGTACATATCGTACTGGCCAGTCTTTTTGTCGGCCAGATAGGCCACGGCGCGCAGGCTGCCGTTGGCATAGCCGGCACGGCTGCTGGACTTGTGCGCGATCTCGATGCGCTCGCCGGTACCGGCAAACAGCACGGTGTGATCGCCCACGATATCGCCGCCGCGCACGGTGGCAAAGCCAATGGTGTCGGCCTTGCGCTCGCCGGTGTGGCCGAAGCGCTCATACACGGCGCGGTCGGCCAGCTTGGTGCCCTGGGCTTCGGCGATCACTTCGCCCATCTTCAGGGCCGTTCCAGAAGGTGCGTCGACCTTGTGCTTATGGTGAGCTTCGACGATCTCGATGTCGTAGCCGCCTTGCTGCAAGGCCTTGGCCGCCATCTCCAGCAGCTTGAAGGTCACGTTCACGCCCACGCTCATATTGGGGGCGAAAACGATGGAAGTCTTTTGGGCAAACTCGGCGATCTGCGCCTTTTGCTCATCCGAGAAGCCTGTGGTGCCGATGACCACGCCAACGCCCAGATCGGCCGCGACGGCCAGGTGCTCCATCGTGCCTTCGGGGCGCGTGAAGTCGATCAGGCAGTCGGCCTTCGACAGGGCTGCGCGCACATCGCTTTCGATCTTCAGCCCGCTGGGCTTACCCAGGAATGCAGAAGGATCGGTGCCGATGGCAGGGCTGTCGGCGCGGTCCAGTGCCGCAGCCAGCACGCAGTCGCTGCTGTTCAGAATCGCTTCGATCAGCATATGGCCCATGCGGCCGGAGGCACCCGCCACAGCAACGCGCTGAGGGGTGGAGGAATGGGTGGTGGATGCGGTCATGGCGCTATCACTCGATCAAATGAAAGACGGCAGGATCACATCCACGCCGTCATAAAAAGAGAGCATCCACCGCTTTCTGCAAGCGGGGAACAACCTGTTCTGATGCTTAACGCGATTCCAGCGATGGATAGCTGGTGGCGGCGGGCGGCAGATTGGCCGCAGCCTGCTCAGCTTCGGTGTTATTGCGTGCGGGATATTTGGCCAGCTGGGCTTCGCTGGCTTCCAGCTGCGGAACCTTGGGCGTGCCCTTCATGCCTTTGAGGCTGGCCACGAAATCGGCCTCGGAAGGCATCTCGTCACCTTCGGCGCGCACAAAGGCGTCGCCATTGAAGAAGACGGTGAGCTTGCGGATCTGCGACTCCACACCGGGGCGATTGATGGTGAACACGTATTCCCAGCGATCGCCGTGGAACACGCTGGTCACGAGAGGTGTGCCCAGAATGTCGCGAATCTGCTGGCGGCTCATGCCGGGCTGCAAGGCCTCGACCTGTTCCTTGGACACGAAGTTGCCCTGCACGACATCGACCTTGTAAGGAGTGACGGCATTGGCGACACGGTGCGCGGCGCCATCGATACTGTTGCAGCCGGCCAGTGCCGCTGCGATTGCCAACGTCAGGGCCAGACCTGCGCGGCTACGGGCTTGAACATGCATGGGTAATGGCATAGGGATATGATCGGGTTCATTGTAGCGGCAGGCCCCGGAGACACTTGGAGATTCCCTTTATCTGCGTGTAAAGCTTCTCCTTAAACAAGTGAGTCCAGCCTTCCATGTGCCCGTAGTCCACCAAGAGAGCCGACATGAAAAATATTGATGAACTCAAAAGCACGGGCCTCAAAGCCACTTTGCCGCGTCTGAAGATCCTGGAAATCTTCCAGAAGGGCGCCCAGCGTCACATGACGGCGGAAGATGTTTTCCGCGTGCTGCTGGACGAGCGCTCGGACATCGGCCTGGCCACGGTTTACCGCGTGCTGACCCAGTTCGAGCAGGCCGGCATCCTGATCCGCAGCAACTTCGAAAGCGGCAAGGCCGTCTACGAGCTCAACGAAGGTCAGCACCACGACCACTTCGTCTGCACCAGCTGCGGCAAGGTCGAGGAGTTCTATGACGCCGAGATCGAGAAGCGCCAGAACCTGATCGCCAAGGAAAAGGGCTGGGTGATCCAGGATCACTCCATGGCGCTCTACGGCCAGTGCGCCGAATGCGCCACACGCGCCGCCAAGTAAGAACGCAAAACGCGACGGCGAACCCAGGGGGCAGGACATGCAGATGTCTTGCCCTTTTTACATTTGGTGAGAACTTCTTTACATAGCTCCATCAAGCCTCAAACCAAACGCGAGCCGGACTGCGTATGCTGCAGTCATTCCCGCGCTTGAGGAGACCCGGTTCATGCGGCTGCTACCGTTTTCACCTGTCCAGGGCCTGCTCTGTCTGGCAGTCCTCGCATTGACCGCCTGCGCACCGCTGGCCCCCTCATCGGGCCGCCCCAGCCCCGAGGTTCTGCAGGCGCTGAACAGCAGCGCCCTGCCCGACAAGCCCAGCGCGCGGCAAAGCCAGCAATGGCTGGACCGGGTCACCTGGGGCGCCACCGACCATGATGCGGCCCGGCTGCAGCAGCAAGGCCTCAAGCGCTGGCTGGCCGCTCAGCTCAGCCCCTCCTCCGCGCCCATGCCGCCCGAGGTGCAGCAGCACATCGACGCCCTGGGCATCAGCCAGAAGCCCATGGCGCAGATCCAGCGCGAAATTGCCGACCAGCGCCTGGCCATTCGCAACAGCCAGGATCCCGAGGAGGCCGCCAAACTGCGCAGCGAGCTGCAACGCCAGCTCAACCAGCTGGGCGGCGAAGCCCAGAAACGCCATATCTGGCGCGCGCTTTATTCGCCCCATCAGTTGCAGGAGCAAATGACCTGGTTCTGGATGAATCACTTCAACGTCAGCACCCGCAAGGGCGATGTGCGCATGTGGGTGGGCGACTACGAGGAGCAGGCCATTCGCCCCCATGCGCTGGGCAAATTCCGCGAGCTGCTGACGGCCAGCATGCGCCATCCGGCCATGCTGCTGTATCTGGACAATGCCAGCAATGCCGCCGGGCGCATCAATGAAAACTACGCGCGCGAACTGCTGGAGCTGCACACCATGGGCGTGGGCAGCGGCTACACCCAGGCCGATGTGCAGGCCATGGCCCATGTGCTGACCGGTGTGGGCTTCTCCACCCGCGAGGCCGATGCCCCGCCGCCCAGGATGCGCCCCGAACGCCAGGGCGACTACGTTCGCCATGGCTTCTTCGAATTCAACCCCAATCGCCACGACTACACGCCCCAGGTCTTGCTCGGCAGGCCGCTGGAAAAAAGCGGACTGGCCCAGGTCAACGAGGCAGTAGACCGCATAGTGGCTTCGCCCGTCACTGCGCGCTTCATAGCACGCAAGCTCTGCGTCTATTTTCTTGGCGACAAGCCGCCCCAGCCCGTGGTCGAGCGCACGGCCCAGGCCTTCGAGCGCAGCCATGGCGATATTGCCGCCACGCTGGCGGCCCTGCTGAGCGACCCGCAGGCTCAGCAGTTCGGCCAGGGCTTCAAGGACCCGGTCCACTATGTGCTGGGCGCCACACGCCTGGCATACGACCAGCGCGTGGCCAGCGATGTGGGGCCGGTACAGAACTGGCTCAACCAGCTGGGCCAGCCGCTATACGGCCACGAAACACCCGACGGCTACCCCGTGACGCAGTCGGACTGGTCCAGCTCCGGCCAGATGAATGCCCGCTTCGAGGTGGCAAGGCAGATTGGCAGCCGCGGCGCGCTGCTGTTCCGCAGCAGCCCGCAGCAGCCGCTGGAGAAGCCGCCCTATCCCGACCTGGACAAGCGCAGCAGCGTCCAGGCTCGCGTGCCGGCATTGGGTGCCGCCACACGCGCCGCACTGGCCCAGGCCAGGAATCCGGCGGACTGGAACAGCTTTTTCCTCTCCGCCCCCGAAATGATGTTCCGCTAAGGAGGGCAGCCATGCAAAGACGTCAATTTCTCAGCCTCGGCGCTGCCCTGCCGCTGTTCTGCCAGCTGGGCCAAGGTCTGGCCGCTCCCTTGCAAAGCGGCTCGCCCCGTTTTCTGCTGGTCTTCCTGCGCGGCGCCTACGACAGCAACAGCCTGCTGGTGCCAACCCATAGCGACTTCTACTATCAGGCCAGGCCCAGCATCGCCATTGCCCGCCCGGGATCGGCCGACGGGGCTCTGGCCCTGAACTCTCAATGGGGACTGCATCCCGCGTTGCAAAGCAGTCTGCTGCCGCTGTACGAACAGGGCCAGGCCTGTTTTGTGCCGTTCGCGGGCAGCAACGACCTCTCGCGCAGCCATTTCGAAACCCAGGACTCGATCGAGCTGGGCCAGCCCCAGGAAGGCGGGAAAAGCTATCAGAGCGGCTTTCTGAACCGGCTGACCCGGGTACTGCAGGCCGACAGCCAGAGCCGGCTCAACCTCAGCCCCATGGCCTTCACCGCCCAGCTGCCGCTATGCCTGCGCGGCAGCGCCCAGGTGGCGAACATGGCGCTGGCCTCCGTGCGCAAGTCTGCGCTGGACGAGCAGCGCAGCCAGATCATTGCCTCCATGTACCAGGGCTCGGCACTGGAAGCTCCGGTGCGCGAAGGCTTTGCGGTACAGCGTGCCGTGCAGCGCAGCATGCAGGAGGAAATGGACCAGGCCGGGCGCAATGCCATCAGTGCCAAGGGCTTCAGCCTGGTAGCCCAGCGCATGGCGCATCTGATGCGCGAGCAATTCGACCTGGGCTTTGTCGATATCGGAGGCTGGGACACCCATGTCAACCAGGGCGCCGCCAGCGGCAATCTGGCCAACCGGCTCGGCGACCTGAGCCAGGGCCTGGCGACGTTCGCCGAATCCATGGGAACCGAGGCCTGGCGCCATACCATGGTGGCGGTGATCAGCGAGTTCGGGCGCACCTTCCGCGAAAACGGCAACAAGGGCACGGACCACGGCCATGGCACGGCTTACTGGTTTCTCGGCGGCGGCCTCTCGGCCCAGGCCGGCGGCAAGGTGCTGGGCGAGCAGATCGAAGTCACCGAAAAAGCGCTGTTCCAGAACCGCGACTACCCCGTGCTCAACGAATACCGCTCCCTGCTCGGCGGCCTGTTTGCGCGCATGTACGGCTTGAACACAGCGCAGCTGCAGCAGATCTTTCCGACGTCCCAGCCAGGCAGGCTGCAGCTGGTCTAGAACGACTCGCCGCTTTCCATGGCGCGGCGGTGGCGCATCACGAATTCCTGGTAAGTGTCGATGCCGCGCAGCTGCAAAATGGCATTGCGCACTGCGGCTTCCACCAGCACGGCGATGTTTCGGCCCGCCACCACCTGAATCACCACCTTGCGCACGGGCACGCCCAGCACGTCCTGGGTCAGCGGCTCGGCGGGCAGGCGCTCGTATTCGCGCTCCATGGTTTCCTTGCGCACCAGGTGCACGATGAGCTTGAGCCGCATCTTGCGACGCACTGCCGTCTCGCCAAAGATGGCACGAATATCGAGCAGGCCGATGCCGCGCACTTCAAGCAGGTTCTGCAGCAGCTCGGGGCATTTGCCTTCGACCGTGGTCTGGTTGATGCGATACAGGTCCACCGCATCGTCGGCCACCAGACCGTTGCCGCGCGTGACCAGCTCCAGCCCCAGCTCGCTCTTGCCCAGGCCCGATTCGCCCGTGATCAGCACGCCCATGCCCAAAATATCCATGAACACGCCGTGCATGGTGATGCGATCGGCGAAATGCTTGGACAGATAGGCACGCAGCACGTCGATGACAAAGGCCGACTGCTCCTTGGTGGAGAACAGCGGGATATGCGCGCGCTCGCACATGGAGATCAGCTCGTCGGGAGCGTCCTGGCCGTCGGCCAGCACCAGCACCGGCGGCTCCAGCGTGACGATGCGGGCAATGCGGCGCAAGCAGTCTTGCGAGGTGGCATTGGTCAGATAGGCGATTTCACGCTCGCCCAGCACCTGCAGACGGTAGGGGTGGATGTAGTTGAGATAGCCCACCAGATCGGCACCCGAGCGGGCCGAGCGCACGGCCATCTCGTCAAAGCGGCGCTCGGAGGCGCCCAGCCCCGCTATCCACTGCCAGCGCAGGCTGGAGTTGCGAAATGCCTCGAACAGTACGTCGGCACTGATGGCGCTGGGTCTCATGGCAAGGCCCTGTCAGTCAAAAAGAAGGGCCAGGACTCAGGCCTGGGAGGTGATGGAGGACTGCCAGCTGTCGATCATGCCGTGCAGCTGCTGCGCATCGGTGGACGACTTCAGGCGCTCGCGCAACTGGCTGTCGCTGAGCAGCTCGGCGATCTCGGAGAGGATTTCCAGGTGCTTTTGCGTCGCCGCCTCGGGCACCAGCAAAAAGATCAGCAGGCCGACCGGCTGCTCATCGGGCGCATCGAAGCCGATGGGGTTGGCCAGCTGGAACACGGCCGCCATGGGAGCCGTCAGGCCCTTGATGCGGCCATGGGGAATGGCAACTCCATGCCCCAGACCGGTAGAGCCCAGGCGTTCGCGTGCGAACAGGCTATCGGTGATCAGGGCACGAGACAGACCATGCAAGCTCTCAAAGAGCAAACCCGCTTCCTCGAAAGCGCGTTTCTTGCTGGTGACATCAACGCTCACAAGCACTTGAGCGGCGGGAAGGATAGAAGCTAGGCGATTCATGGTGTGATCAACAATTATGCACCGCAGCGCTGAAAACCGTGGGGAAACCCTGATCACCATCAAAAACCGCCCCGTAGGGCGGCGCTTTTAGCGTTGTAACAAGGCGACAGCCCTGCAACAAACCGGCGCAAAAGCTAGGTTTGCGCCTCGCTTTCATCAAGCTGACACCTGCGCCAGCTGCAAGCCCCCGGAGTCCAGTCGCTTGGCTGTGGCACGCGGGCCTTGTTGACGAGTCTTGTAGCGCATCACCACACGGTCGAGTTTATCGGCCAGGGCGTCCACGGCGGCATAGAGGTCGAAATGCTGCGTCTCCACGAACAAGTCTTGCCCTTTCACGCGCACCGTGCAACCGGCGCGCTGTCGTTTGTCTTTTTCCTTTTGCTTGTGGACTGTGAGCAGTACCTTCACGTCCACAACCTGATCGAAGTGCCTGAGAATGCGTTCCAGCTTGGCCATGACATAGCTGCGCAGCGAGGGAGTGACCTCCAGGTGATGCCCGCTAATCGTCAAATTCATAACAAAACACTCCTTAGCTCTCGGTGAAATCACTGCGGTTTCACAGCGCCTGATGGCTGTGCCGCAGCCTGGCAGTTCGGAATGCGCATTCGTCTTTGCTGTGAACCCACTATGCGCCCGCCCCACGCCAAAGGCAACGAAATGACCGTGATAGCGCAGGCTCGCCAGGGGCCTTGTTTGTCGGTTTGATGACAGGCGGTTTTGACGCCACAATGAGTGGCTTTGGCCCGCATGCAAGGGATACGCCGGCATGCCCCAGGGCCTCGATCGCAGCAGGCACGCACTGGCAAAGACCGTGACCGTCCAAACCCCTGCCTGCGCCATTAAAATCGCGTTTTTACGCAGCCGCCTCTCGGGCCTGCGACGCTGGCAGCCCCTTGGGCTTTCAGGCGCCTGCTGACCGACTGCACGCCTGAATTGCCTGACAGCCCTATCTCGACCATGACCACCCAGCCCTCCGCCCTGCATACCTCCAACATTGCCTCGCTGCCCCTGCTCGCACGTGGCAAGGTCCGCGACAACTACGCCGTGGGCGACGACCGCATCCTGATGGTGGCCTCCGACCGCCTGTCCGCCTTTGACGTGATCATGGGCGAGCCCATCCCCGGCAAGGGCGTGCTGCTGACGCAGATGGCGCTGTTCTGGTTCGACAAGCTGGGCCATATCTGCCCCAACCACCTGACCGGCGAAGCGCCCGAGTCCGTGGTCAAGCCCGAGGAAGTCAAGCAGGTCGAAGGCCGCTCCATGCTGGTCAAGCGCCTCAAGCCCGTGCTGATCGAAGCCGTGGTGCGCGGCTATCTGGCCGGCAGCGGCTGGAAGGAATACCAGGAATCGCAATCGGTCTGCGGCGTGAAGCTGCCCGCCGGCCTGACCAACGCGGCCAAGCTGCCCGAGCCCATCTACACCCCCGCGGCCAAGGCCGAAATGGGTGACCACGACGAGAACATCACCTACGAGCGCACTGTGGAAATGGTGGGCGAGCAGCTCGCGGCCCAGATCCGCGATACCGCCATCCGCATCTACAAGGAAGCGGCCGAGATCGCGCTGACCAAGGGCATGATCATTGCCGACACCAAGTTCGAGTTCGGCCTGACCGAAGACGGCACCCTGGTTCTGATGGACGAGGTGCTGACCCCCGACAGCTCGCGCTACTGGCCCGTGGAAGGCTACGAGGACGCACTGGCCAAGGGCGAGAACCCTCCCAGCTACGACAAGCAGTTCGTGCGCGACTGGCTGGAGCAGGCCCAGGTCAACGGCAAGGCCTGGGACAAGAAGGCTCCCGCGCCCCGCCTGCCCAAGGAAGTGATCGACAGGACGGCGGCCAAGTACCGCGAAGCGCTGGATCGCCTGACCGCCTGAGCGATTCATTCCTGAAAAAAGGCCCCCGGACAAAAATCCGGGGGCCTTTTTTGTTTTGATAGCAGCTTGAGCTTTCAGACAAAGGATTTCAGCTTGAAATAATGCCGAAATACTTTATGAGCATGCGCTGACAGCTATGTTTTTAGTGGTGATGGCCGTGACCACCGTGCACATGCTTGTGGGCGATTTCTTCCTCGGAGGCCGCACGCACCTCGTTGACCACCGCGCTGAAGCGCAGCGCGAAGCCGGCCAGAGGGTGGTTGCCGTCGAGCAGCACCACGGGGCCCTTGATCTTCACCACGTTGTAGATCTGGGGCAGGCCCTGGTCGTTGGTGCCGCGCAGCTGGCCGCCCACCTTCACGCCTGCAGGGAACTCACCCTTGGGAATGGTGCGCTTGAGGCTTTCGTCGCGCTCGCCGAAGGCGTCCGCCACGGCCAGGTCCACGGTCACGACATCGCCTTTTTGCTTGCCGTCCAGAGCGGCCTCGACCTTGGCGAAGATATTGTCATAGCCGCCGTGCAGATAGGCCACATCGCCCTTGTCCAGCAGTTTGACGGCCACGCCGCCCGCGAGCAGCTCGTGAATCTTGTAGTTGATGGTGACGGCAGTGTCTTTGGTGATGTTCATGACAGTTTGGAGATTCCACGAGCGACTCGCACCATTCGGCCCATCGCAGGCAGCGGTTTGAGCGGCTCCAAAACAAAGCCGCCACGGCCAGCATGGGTCATGGCGGTCAGGCGCACATTGTCGCAGCGTTTGAGCAACCGCCTCCAGCAGCGCAATTTCAGGTGGCAGCCAGCACGGGAGGCTGCTCGTCGACGTCGGCTCCCGGGTAGCGCGCAAAGCGGCGGTTCTCGGTGCCATGCACCGGGTCACTGTCCTTCCAGGGCCAGCCGCCGAACTGGGTGCGGCGGTAGTCCTGCATGGCCTGCATGATCTCCTCCTGCGTGTTCATCACAAAGGGGCCGTATTGCGCCACCTTCTCGCCGATCGGCTTGCCCTGCAGCAGCACCAGCTCTGCACTAACATCGCCGGTGTTGACCAGCTCCAGCTCGCGCTGAGCGTCGACATGCATGGCCAGATGTCCGCTCACGGCTTCGCCACCCACAGTCATGCTCTTGCCTACGAAGAAGTAGAGCATGCGGTGAGTTTGGTCACCGGCTGCCCTGGGCAGGGTCCAGCGGGCACCGGGCTCCAGCTCCAGCGTCCAGATGGCCACATCGCTGTCGGCCTGGGAGGCCCAGGATTCGGGTGGAGGCGGCAAGGCCTTGTCCGCACTGTCCAGGGCACCAGCCACGACGGTCACGGTGGTTTTGCGGCCCGCCGCATCGCTGAAGCTCAGGCGCGGGATCTGCTCGTTCCAGAACATGGTGAAATGGGGCTCCACCATCTTGTTCCTGGCGGGCAGGTTCAACCAGATCTGGAACAATTCCAGCGGATTGGGCTTGTCGCTGTTCAGCAGCGGGAACATCTCCGAATGCTGGATGCCCTTGCCGGCAGTGAGCCACTGCACATCGCCTCCGCCGAAGCGCGCGGCTGCCCCCAGCGAGTCCGCATGGTCGATGCGGCCCTTGCGCACCAGGGTCACGGTCTCGAAGCCGCGATGCGGGTGGCCCGGAAAGCCCGGAATCGGCTCGCCGTGGTACATGGAGAAGCCGTTGCGGGCGCTGAAGTCGCTGCCCATCTCGCGCCCCTCGAACTCCACGGCCTGCACGCCCATCTTTCCGTTGCTGGCCGGATAGCTGTCATCGTGGTGAGCGCAGAACAGAAAGGGATCCAGGCAGGGCCAGCGCGGCCCCAAGGGGGCGCTTTCCAGAATGGGTTGGCGATTCGTGGTCATGGAGTTCTCCTCTTGAGAGGCCGCTGCCAGTTGCAGGGCCCTAAGTCTCGAAGATAAGGCCAGCCCATGGGTTTGAAAGACATCACCGCTGGGACAGTACTTGCCGCTTTTGCAACAGCGGCAAGCCCGTACTGCCCTGGTCGGCGCTCAGCCGCGCGGCGGAATGTTCAGACCTTTTTGCGTCGCCGGGCGGGCCATGAAGGCCTTGAGCACGCGCTGCAGCTCTGGAAACCCGTTCCAGCCCACCAGCTCGGCGGCGTTGTAGCCGTTCTCGTCGACCATATTGCGCACCCAGGGCCAGATGGCGATGTCGGCAATCGTGATCTGCGCGCCCATGATCCACTCGCGGCCCTGCATGCGCTGCTCCAGCACGCCCAGCAGGCGTTTGGACTCGTTGATATAGCGGTCGCGCGGGCGCTTGTCCTCGAAGTCCTTGCCTGCGAACTTGTGGAAGAAGCCGACCTGGCCGAACATGGGTCCCACGCCGCCCATCTGGAACATCAGCCACTGCAGCGTCTCGTAGCGCGCCGCGGGGTCTGCGGGCAGCAGCGGGCTGCCGCTCTTCTCGGCCAGATAGATCAGGATGGCCGCCGACTCGAACAGCGCCAGCGGCTTTCCGCCCGGACCTTGCGGGTCGATGATGGCGGGAATCTTGTTGTTGGGGAAGGTGCCGACAAACTCGGGCGTGAGCTGGTCATTGGTCTGGAAGCTGACCAGATGCGCCTCGTAGGGCAGCTGCATTTCCTCCAGCGCAATCGATACCTTCACGCCGTTGGGGGTGGGCAGCGAATACAGCTGGATGCGCTCGGGGTGCTGCGCGGGCCATTTGCGGGTCACGGAAAAATCGGCGAGGACTTGGGGTTGCGTCATGGGATTCCTTCGGAGCGTTTTGGTAATCTCTGCGGCCCCGCATGGGGGTGGCAGCGTGGCCTGGCAAGCCACGACACAGAGCTCCCGAGCATCCTAACGGTTGTCATGCGGCCTTGCAGGCAGCGCTGCCGATGGCTGGGATGGCCAGATGCGGGTACGCAGATTCCCTCATCGAAGACGGCGCTTCAGCGGGTGATATTGGGTGTCTACAAGAAGTGAACACGGAGATATGACATGCATCAGCTTCCTGGGAGGCCCGATTCTTTTTTCACCGGCGCAAAGACGCCTGCCTGCGCTTTGCCGAGCCGGCGGCAAGTGCTGAGCCTAGGCGCTACCGTGCTGGCTGCAGGGCTGATGCTGGCCAGCGGTGCGACCGCTGCCGCAGGCTTTCCGGAGCGCGCCGTGACGGTCGTCGTGCCGTATTCGCCGGCCGGAGGCGTGGACATCGTGACCAGGCTGGTCACCACGCCCATGGCGGAGTTTCTGGGTCAGTCCATCGTGGTGGAAAACAAGCCCGGAGGCGGCACGAATATCGGCATGGCGACAGTGGCACGCTCCGCGCCCAATGGCTATTCGCTGCTGACGGCCTCGAACACGCTGACCACCAACAAGGCGCTGTACTCCAAGCTCAGCTTCGACCCCGCGACCGACCTGATTCCGGTAGGGCGCATCGGCGAGGCGCCACTGGTGGTCGTGGTCAACGCCAAGTCACCGTACAAAAGCCTGGCCGAACTGATTGCAGCGGGCAAGGCCAAGCCCGGCGCCCTGTCCTATGGCACGGCAGGCGTGGGCAGTTCGGGCCATATGGCGAGTGCCTTGCTGGAAAAAGTCGGGCAGTTCAAGGGCGTCCATATTCCCTACAAGGGTGGCTCCACCGCCGTGACGGATCTGCTGGGCGGGCGTCTGGACTTTATGGCGATCAACCCGCTGGAAGTCGCGGGTCATGTGAACAGCGGCAACCTGCGCGCACTGGCGGTGCTCAACAAGAATGGCTCGCGCCTGCTGCCTCAGGTGCCGACTGCGCGCTCCCTGGGCGTGGATGTGCAAGCTACCGTATGGTGGGGCCTGGTAGCGCCCAAGGGAACGCCCGAGGCCGTGATCCAGACGCTGAACGCTGCACTCAACAAGGCGCTGACCACGCCTGCGGTCACCCAGACGCTGGCCGATATGGGTGCCACGCCCCTGGGAGGAACACCGGCTCAGTTCGGCAGCTTCATCCAGGCCGAAACCCGGGAACTCGGCGACGTCATCCGAGCCGCCAATATTCGCGCGGACTGATGCCGGCGAAGGCCGCCCTAGCGCAGCAACTGCCAGAACATCTGCACGCAGGGTGACGGCGCCTGCTGCATGCTGACCAGCGCGATGCGCGAATGGCGCGCGGCGTCGGCCAGCGGCTGCAGCACCACGCCGGGCGGGCAGATGCGCTCATAGACGCTGGGCACGATGGACAGACCCAGGCCTGCGGCCACCAGCGCCATCATGGTCGAGGTCTCGCGTGCCGGCTGGACGATGCGTGGTACAAAGCCGGCCTCGCTGCACAGCGCCAGAATATGTTCGTGCAGACCACCGCCGAGCACGGCCGGGTGCAGCACAAAAGGCTGGTCGGCCAGGCTGCTCAGTGCCAGTGCTTCGCCCGCAGCCGCCTTGGCATGTGCCACCGGCAGGGCCAGCTTCAGCTCATCGCGCCACAGCGTCTGCTCCCTAATCGGCACGGGGATGCGAAACGTCGGCGAGGGCCGCATGAAGCCGATGTCGATCTGCCCCGCCGTCAATGCCGCGATCTGCTCGCCCGTGGTCATATGCTGCAGATCCAGCTCCACCTGCGGGTGACGGCTGCGAAAGTCGCGCAACATGGTGGAGAACTCGTCAAACAGCGGCACCGATGCCGTGAAGGCGATGCGCAAACGCCCCGCCAGGCCATGGGCTGCCATGCGCACCAGCTCGCCCGCCTGCTGGTGCAGCTCCACGATCTGCCGCGCCTTGTCCTGCAGCAGCAGGCCTGCCGGCGTCAGCGCCACGGCGCGGCGCGAGCGCTCGAACAACTGCGCCCCCATCTCCTGCTCCAGCAGACGGATCTGCTGGCTCAGCGGGGGCTGGCTCATATGCAAGCGCTGGGCCGCACGGCTGAAATTCAGCTCCTCGGCCACAGCCAGAAAACAGGTCAGACGGCGCAAATCCATAGGACGATTTTCGTATCAAGTCCAGACGCAAACGGTATTGGACGCAATAGCCGCAGCTTTTCACAATCCGGTCAGCCGCAGCAGCCATGACGAAAGTAGCTGCCTGCGTTGATTCCAAAAGGGTTCAAGGCCTATCCCGCCCGCCCAATACAGAGAGACATTGATGAAGCCGTTTCCCCTTTTCACCGTCCGCCGAGCCCTGCTGATCAGCGCTGTGGCGCTGGCCGCAGGCTGCGCCCAGCAGCCAAGCAGCACGCCCAAGGAGCCCGTGCGTCTCATGACCTCGGGCGGCTTCACCGCAGCGCACAAGCTGCTGGTGCCTCAGTTCACGGCCCAGACCGGCCTGGCGGTGGAGTCGGCCTATGGCTCGTCAATGGGGGCCTCGCCCACCTCCATTCCCAATCGCCTGAGCAAGGGCGAGAAGGCCGATGTGGTGATTCTGGCGCGCGGTGCGCTCGACGATCTGGCCGCCAAGGGCCTGGTGCGCAACGGCACCCAGATTGACCTGGTGCGCTCGGCCGTGGGCGTGGCCGTGAAGAAGGGTGCCCCCATCCCCGACATCAGCAGCGAGGACAAGCTGCGTCAGGTGCTGCTCAACGCCAAGAGCATTGCCTATTCGGCCAGCGCCAGCGGTACTTACTACGAAACCCAGATGCTCAAGAAACTCGGCATTCACGATCAGGTCATGCCCAAGAGCAGGAAGATCGTGACCGAGCGCGTGGGCACCATCGTGGCGCGAGGCGAGGCCGAAATCGGCCTGCAGCAGGTCAGCGAACTGCTGCCCATCGAGGGCATCAGCTATGTCGGCACCCTGCCCGATTCGGTGCAGCACTACACCATCTTCTCGGCCGGCACGGCCAGTACCTCAACCAACCCGCAGGGGCTGGAGCAACTGCTCAAGTACTACACCTCGCCCGCCGCCGCCAAGACGATTCGTGACACCGGCCTGGAGCCCGTCGCCAAGCCCCGCTGAGCGCCGCATGACCCCGAAAAAAAGCCCGCCAGGCAGACGCCTGCGGGCTTTTTTGCCACCTGGCAGCTCAGCGCTTGCTGCCCGCGCTGGCCTTCTGCACCAGGGCCACTGTCAGCCCCTGGGCGGTGACGGTGATGGCGCCAGGCTCCATGGCCAGCGCATCGACCAGGGCCAGATCCTGGTCCTGCAACTGATAGAGCACCACCTGACCCATGGCCTGCTCGGCCAATGCCGTGGCATAGGTGCCCAGCATATCGCTGAGCGCGGGCGACAGCCCGTCCATGCTCAGCTGGTTGACCTTGATCTGGTAGGCGCGCAAGGTGCGGTCGGTGGGCTCATAGCGCAGCGCGAAATCGACATTGAGCAGGCCGCTGTACTGCTCCTTGAGCACCTTGCCGCTGAGCTCGGCCGGGATCACGGCGTTGAGCATATTGCGCTCGGGCAGCATGCTCAGCTGCGGCGCCTTCAGGTCCAGCTGCAGCAAACCCGCCACGGGAAACTGCCTGGGGAAACGCCTGGCCAGCATCTCCTGCAGCTTCTGCTGGCTCACGCTCACGCTGCTGGGCACGGACTTGCCCGAGCAGCCCGTGGCAGCCATTCCCAATCCCAACACTGTCACCGCCAACCATGCGCGCCGATTCATCACGACCACCGAACTCCGTAAAACCTGATTCAAAACCCATGCAAACACTTGATAAACCAACGCTGTCAGCTATGGTTTTTGATCAACCCATTGTCTCTGAGCCTGCTATTCCACAGAGTCTCGATGGGTGTTCGCAGTTCCCTATCTGATGCAATCTGCAGGTAAAAGACTGTTATCTAACGTCCGACGCCATCCAGGGTTGACTGTCAACGCTAGCGGCAGTGCATGCACAATGATTTGCATGACTGCAAATTCCCTTCCCGTCAGCCATGAGGCGCTGACCGCCGCCGCCCAGGACACCAGCCTGCCCGACCAAGTTCTGACCCAGTGGTTCGGCAGCCCCAGGCCTGGCAATGCCGATGCCCTGAAGCACAAGGCGCAGTGGTTCACCAAATCGGCGGCCTTCGACGAGGAACTGCGCCAGCGCTTTGGCACTGCCGTGGAAGCCGCCCTGGGCGGTGCACTGCAGCACTGGGCAACCCAGGGTCCATGGCAGCAGCTGGCATTGGTGATCCTGCTGGACCAGTTCACGCGCAATATCCATCGCAACACTCCCAAGAGCTTTGCAGGTGACGCGCAGGCCCTGGCACTGGCGCTACAGGCAATCGACGCCGGCAGCGACCAACAACTGCCCGAGGTTGCCCGCGTCTTTATGTATCTGCCGCTGGAACATGCCGAAGACCCGGCCATGCAGCAACGCAGCGTGGCCGCCTTCGAGGCTTTGCTGCAGAGCGCCAAGGACGCCGAGTTGCGCGAATATCTGGCCGGAACGCTGGACTACGCCCATCGCCATCAGGTGGTGATAGAGCGCTTTTGCCGCTTCCCTCACCGCAACAGCATTCTGGGCCGCGCCAGCACCGCCCAAGAGGCCGAGTACCTGGCCCAGCCCGGCTCAGGCTTCTAGGGCGATCACGAGCCGCGCGTAGCCTCGCGCAGCGCGGGTTCCTGGCGTGCCTGAGGCTGGCGCTCAGGCTTCTTGCTCGCTCCCAGGTCGCGGTGGCGCATGGCCCAGCGCTCCACCGTGTAGAACGACAGTGCCGACAGCGCGGTAGAGATCAGCAGGCCTGCGACCACGGTCACGGGCCAGGAGTAATCGGCACGCAGATAGCGCACCACCGGGTAATGCCAGAGGTAGATGCCATAGGACAGCTGGCCCAGCTTGATGAGCACCGGTGCCGTCAGCATTTCATAGACCAGTCCCGCGGGCTTTTGCACGGCCAACAGCACGACCAGGGCCGCGCATTCCACCACCGTGATGCCCCAGACCATGGCGTGCTGGTTGTCCCACTCCAGCTCCATGATCAGCGGCACGGCCAGCACAAACCACATGGTGTAGGCGCGCAGCGACTGCAGACGCTCTATCCATTGAGGGCGCTCCATCATCAGCGCCGCCAGCAAGGCGCCGGCCAGCAGACCCGAGGCCCGCGTGTCGAAGCGGAAAAAGATTTCGTAGAACTGCTGGCCCTGCACCACCCAGAAGATGCGCCACAGCGTACTCAGCAGCCACAGCGCCGCAAGCGGCGCCCAGACTCGGCCAGGCGTGGCCTTGCGCAGCAGCAGAACCAGCAGCGGCGGCCAGATCAGATAGAAATGCTCCTCCACCGACAGCGACCACATGTGCAGCAGCGTGTCCGGACTGTCGAAGAAGGCAATGCCGTAATCGGCCAGATAGAGAATGGAGACCAGTGCGTCCGAATAGATGTCCGTCAGATCGGGCCAGATAAAAGGCGCGAACACACAGTAGGCTCCAAGGAACAGTGCCAGCGCAGGCATGAGACGGAAGAAGCGGCGACGGTAAAAGCGCCAGTAATCGAGCTTGCCATGCTGCCGATACTCCATCAGCAGCAAGGAGGTGATCAAAAAACCGCTGAGCACGAAGAACAGATCGACGCCGAAGAAGGCGCCATCGAACATCGGGGCATGTGCATGCGAGAGCAGCACCAGCACAATGGCTATGCCTCTCAATCCATCGAGCGCTGGGTTGTAGCGCAGCTTGAACGCCGACTCCACCAAAACCGGACACCTTTCCTTTCGCCCTGGCACGGGCCGGGCTTGCAGACAAACAATCACAGCCATGCACAAGACATGGCTGAAGCAGTATTCAGAGTTTGAGCAAAGAGGCAGTAACAGCTCTTTGCAGCGACCCGGGGGTCACTGAGCGCATGAAAACGCGCTCGGGGGGCCGGAACCTGGCAGGCGATTTGTCTGCTTCAGCTCACTGACGGTGAGACGGCAGATTGTTATGAATGCCCACAGCCAGACGGCTTGGCGTCTGTTGACAGGTGAACAGACCGGGCCAATTTGAACAGATTTTTTCCACCGCCCCAAACCAGGGGCAGAGCTTGCCGGGCTCTGGCAGGGTCTTGGCAAGCCGTGTTAACAATTAAGAACAAAAACAGCATGCCGAGCTCCACCCATCGGCATCATCAGCTATCAAATTCGAAGCTTCAAGATGACTTGCGGCGCCCGCAGGCGGGTGCACTCTGGTGCACATCGCGCCACAGCAGCATCTCGGCCACGCGTTCGGACTTGTCGTCATCAAAGCCCAGCTTCTGCGCGCGCTCGGCGGGGTTGGTCCAGGTTCCGAACAGCATGTCCCACAGCGGCAGACCGTAGTTCTGCGCATGGTGGCCATGCTGATGGTGCACGGTATGCATTTCCGGGCGCTGCAGCACATAGCCAAGCCAGCGCGGCGTGCGCATATCGGCATGGGTGAACAGGTCGAAGGCCGCCGTCAGCCCCAGGGCCACGGCCGCCGCAGCCGGGCTGGCACCCAGCACCCAATAGCTGGAGATCACGCTCAGCAGCATGGCAGCGCAGGAGTCCAGCGGATGGGCGTAGAACGAGGTCAGCACCTCGATGCGCCGCGCGCTGTGATGCAGCTGGTGAAACACGCGCCACAGCAGATCGGAGGCATGGGTGGCGCGATGCCACCAGTAAAAGACAAAGCTGGTGATGAAAAAGCTCAGCAGCCCCACCAGCAGCGGGTTCCAGCGTGCGCCCACATCCAGCAGCGCATGCTGGCGAATGCGCTCCTCCAGCAACCAGCCCAGCGCCAGCGTGCAGACCAGCGTCAGCGCGCCCAGGGCGCTGCTGTAGATCAGCCAGCGCCGGTCGCAGAGATTGCGCGAGGCGGGCGCAATCACCTCGCGCGTGAAGACTGCCACGAACAGCAGCGCAATCAGCGGATAGACCAGGTACTCCAGCACGGCAATCATTCCCCTTGAGGTTTGCCATGCAGTCTATCGACTGGCGCCGCTCCAGTGCTTTATTGGGGCAATACGAACTGCTCCAGCGGCGTGTCGTTGGGCGCGGCCAGCTGTTTCTTGAGCACCTCGCCCATGGGCAGGTTCAGGTTCACGTTCTTGGGCGCAATGGGCTGCATGAACCATTTGTTGTAGAGCTTGTGCAGCTCGCCCGAACGGATCATCTGCAAAATGGCGCCGTCCACGGCCTTCTTGATCTGCGGGTCGTTCTTGCTGAACTGGATGGCAATCGGCTCGGCACCAATCACCTCGCCCACGATCTTGTAGCCCTTGGGATTCTTGCTCTGGCCGATCACGCCGGCCAGCATGTTGTCGTCCAGCACAAAGGCATCGACGCGACCCGACTCCAGCATCAGAAAGCTCTCGAACTGATCCTTGCTCATCAGCGTCTTGAAGTTCAGCTCGTTGTCGCTGGCGTATTTGCGCAGAATCTGCACCGCCGTCGTGCCCGTGATGGCGCCCACATTGCGCCCCTGCAGCTGCTTGAACGAGGTGATGCCCGAGTCGGCACGCACGGCCATGCGCACCTCGCTGACATAGGTGGTCAAACCAAACGCCACCTGCTTCTGGCGCGTGAGGTTGTTGGTCATGCTGGCGCAATTGAAATCGGCCGTGCCGTTATTGATCAGCGGCATGGTGTTCTGCGGCGTCAGCACCATGTATTTGAGCTGGGCCCTGGGCGCGATCGCATGCACCACGCGCTCGCAGAGGTCCATGTGATAGCCGACGAACTTCTCGTTGGCACCGATCGCGTAGGACATGGGAACTGCTGCCTCTCTTACTCCCAGCACCACGGTGCCGCCGGCCTGCCAGCGCTGCAACGTGGGCGATGCGGACAGATCCACGACCGTGTCGATACCAGAGCCGATATTGGAACTCGCCGCCTCAGTCTTGCCCGCAGCCATGGCCGAACCTGCACATACCAGCGCTGCTGCCAGACCAACCCATTTCAAGGACATGCCCATCACCCACTCCCAAAAACAAAAGCGCCGAGACCCCTGGTCATCGGCGCTTATCACCCACCCGATCCGGCACACACCTCATGCAGTCATGAGGCCCTGAGCCGATTGTCCTTGTTCGCTTATCGCTTTGAGTGGAATGCTTATGCCTGCACTGCGCCTCATACGTCGCGCTTGGCGGTGGCTGCCCCCATCAGTTCACGCAGGCGCTGGTGGGCGCTACTGGCCTCATCGACCGGCTGCTGGTGCTTGGCCTGCAGATAGCGTTCGGTGAACACGCCCAGATAGCTCTCCAGTACCTGGCCGGCCTGCACATCGCCGGCATCGCCCACCAGCTCCAGGCACAGGGCCGCCACCTCGCTGGTGCAGAAATGGTCGTCGCGCTTGGATCTCCGCAATTGATAGCGAGAGATCAGATCCGGGTGCAGGCTGAGCACGGGAAAGCCATCGAGATACGGGCTTTTGCGAAACATCTTGCGCGCCTCCGACCAGGTCGCGTCCAGCAGTATGAACAGCGGGCGCCTGCCGGGCTGCAGCGCACGGCTGTCGCCGCCGTCCAGCGTCTCCAGCACACGCTCGGCAGGCTCCGCATATTCGCCGGGAAACACCACATAGGGCTGCCACTGCGGATCGGCCAGCAAGGCCTCCAGCTGCGGATCCAGCTCGGTACGCGACCAGCCGAAGGCATGGGTGTCCTTCACCACATCGGCGATCAGCCAGCCGGTGTTGCTGGGCTTGAGCGGCTCGGCATCATGCATCAGCAGGCAGAAGGCCGCGCGCGTGGCCAGCTCGGGGCGCAGTGCGCACATGCAGTGGGAGGGGCGCAAGCGGCAGCCCTCGCAGCGCTCGCCCTTGGGGCCGCCACGCGCCAGGAACGGGCGCGTGCTTCGTGCCAGCCGCGCCTGGCGCAAGCGCGAGACGGCATGCGGAGACAGCGTGGAGGCAAGAGTTTTCTGCGGAGTCAGAGCGGCAGGGGACAAAGGCGTGGAAGCAGGCAAGACGGACACCAGCGGATTCGGACAGATGCCCGGATTGTCCCGCCTTTGCCAAATCCAGTGCTGATGCTGCAGGAGCGCCGCTTAGTCGCAGTCGCCCTGCTCGAAGGTCGGACCACGACCGAAGCTGAACACCGTGGGCCTGGCATTCCTGAGTCCGGTGGAAATCACATTCCTGAAGCGATCCGGCTCGCAGTTGAAGCGCGTGTCCAGTACATAGTCCTCGGACTCTGCCTTGACCATGGCATCGCGCCAGGCGGCAGTCGCATCCAGCACCTTGCCGTCCACCATGGGGGCCTGCACCGAATAATTGATGAAGTTGGTCAGGCGCGAACCCTTGGCCTCCAGATAGACCACGGGGTCGGCGGCATTGCCGCACAGCGTCAGGCAGTCGGCGTAGTAGCGGCTGTCCAGCAGAGGCTCGAAGCCGCCAAAGGTCAGATCGCCGAGCTTGATATCGGGCTGGCCCTCGGACACATTCAGCACGCTCTTGAGCGAGAGATTGCAGCTGGGTGCGATATCGATCTCGAC
Source organism: Comamonas sp. HJ-2 (assembly GCF_053615495.1). Classification (NCBI taxonomy): domain Bacteria; kingdom Pseudomonadati; phylum Pseudomonadota; class Betaproteobacteria; order Burkholderiales; family Comamonadaceae; genus Comamonas; species Comamonas sp. HJ-2. Next base: position 113,443 of record NZ_JBSIFD010000003.1, read on the forward strand.
AGACTCGATCACCTTGTCGGCCTCGTCGCTGACCAGGGTGATATCGCAGCCGTCGGCGCGGAACTGGTGGCGGTGGAATTCCGAGCGCATGGCCGGGCCGGCAATCTTTTCCACATAGGCCAGATTCATGCCTATGGTTTCGGTGCTGAACAACTGGTCAATCACACGCCTGGCCTGGGCTGCTGGCTGTGCAGGCGCGGGGGCCGGTGCAACGGTCGGGGCCTGTGCCGAGGGCGCAGTGGCTTCGGTCTTGGAGTCCGAGCAGGCCAGAAGCAGGGCAGCGCCAGCCATGGCAGCGGTCCAGACTCCGCAGCGTTTGATCCAGCGATGAGGCATCTGCATATCCTTGTGAGTTCGCAAGCCCCGCAATATAGGTGCAGGCCCCGAAATCACCAAGAACAAGAGGCTTCAGCCCCCAACGCACTCCAGTTCGAACAGCGGCATATCGGCCTGACGACTCAGCCATACGCCGCCGCCCAGCTCCTTGAAGTGAGGCTGCAGGCCGCGGCGGTATAACTCGGCGCGGTGGCGATACAGGCGCGGATCGGTCAGTTCCTCGTCGATGATGTCGCGCTCGTAGTCCTCGCGTGCCACGGCCTCGATGTAGAGACCGCCGCGCGACAGCCGGCCCAGATTGGCCAGCGCCTTTTTCAAATCGGCAGGACTCAGATAGGGCAGCACGCCCTGGCAGATCACCAGATCGAAAGGCTGGCCGTCTTTGGGCTGCCAATCCACCACCGAGCCCTGCTCCCAGCCATAGCGCTCGCAGAGATAGGGACTGAACTCCACGCCCTGATACTGCACGCCCGGAAAGTGCGTTTGCACCGCCTCGCGCCACAGGCCTATGCCGCAGCCCACGTCGAGCACCCGCTGCACGGGCACGCGCAGATACGCAAGATACGAGCAGACAAACGCACCCAGCCGCCGCGCGTGCTCGGGATCGATCACGCTGGTCTTTTTGTCAAAGTAAAAGCGCTGGTAATACGCCTCGTCAAACCACTCGTTGCTTGCTGATTGCACGCAGCCTCCTTCAAAAAACAAACGGCGCCCGAAGACGCCGAAACTTCAAAAACCGACGCTGACTCAGGAAAGAGACAGCCAGCAAGGGCCTGGGCGGCCCCACCGGGGCAAGGCGCGCAGCGCCTCAGGGGGTTAAATTCTGCCAACCACGGACCAGCCCTTGCGCTGGTCCTGCTTGTTGTTCTCGTAGTCCCACACCGTGCCGCAGCGCTCGCAGACATAGCGGGTCACCGTCGCCGTGCTCGAGCCGCGCTCCTCCTTGCGGTTGCCGCGCTGCATCAGTTCGGCATGGCCGGGGGCTTTGCGCCAGTTGCGCTGAATGCCGGCACAGGCGTCGCACAGATGGTCTTCGGCAGGAGTGGTGGTGTTGGTCATGAAAAAATTGCTGAATGTGGTGCAGGCCCCGGACGTCCGCCCGCGCTGCAAAGCAGCCATTGTGCCGCCTGCCCCGGTTTTGCACCGGCGGCGAGCACAGCATCACCGCTTGCAGGTCGGGCATGACCGTGTTCTCTGTTGCCGCTCTGGGCTCAAGGCCTTGCCCGGCAAGCGCAGACAGCTCCTGTTTTTGATCCCCACCGCTGAAGACAAAAGGGCCGCTTGCGCGGCCCTGGTTTAGGCAGCCTGGATCATGCCTTCGCTGGGCGATAGGCCAGACAGATCTTGTTGCCGTCGGGGTCGCGCAGATAGGCCAGATACATGGAGTCACCACGCCAGCCCGGCGCGTCCTCGATCGAGACCCCGCCCGCGGCCAGGCCTGCCGCATGGGCTGCATTCACCTGGTCGGTGGACTGGGCCAGAAAGCCCGTGGTCGCGCCATTGCCCGAGCTGGCCGATTCGCCGTTGATGGGCGTGGAGATGGCAAACACGCCCGTGGGGCTGCGGTAGAAGAAGCGGTTCTTGTTGGCGACGCCGGGCGCAATGCCCAGCTGACCCAGCAGCGCGTCATAAAAGCGCTTGCTGGACTCCAGATCATTTACACCCAGCATGATGTGGCTAAACATGGTTGTCTCCTGGAAAAGCCCTGTTTCGGGCGAAGATGGGAAATCGGCAAGCCATCGTAACGGGAGCTTGCCGCCCTCTTCTGTCACCCATATTCAGCCCACCATGCTGCCAGACCATTTCACCCCGGTTCCCCTGGACAAGTCCTACCGCCTGCTCAATTACGGCCCCACGGTCATCGTCTCGGCCCAGCATGCGGGCGAGCGCAATGCCATGAGCGCTGCCTGGGCCTGCGCGCTCGACTTCGCGCCGCCCAAGATCAGCGTGGTGCTCGACAAGGCCACGCGCACGCGTGCGCTGGTCGAGGGCAGCGGCCTCTTTGCCGTGCAACTGCCCACCGTACCCCAGGCCGCGCTGACGGTGGGCATAGGCACGGACAGCGCCGTCACCGAACCCCACAAACTCGTCAAACATGGCGTGCAACTGTTCGACGCACCGGGCTTAGCTGTACCGCTGGTGGCAGGCTGTGCCGCCTGGCTGGTCTGCAAGCTGATCCCCGAGCCGCACAACCAGCAAAGCTATGACCTGTTCATCGCCGAAGTCGTGGCGGCCTGGGCCGACGAGCGCGTGTTCCGCAATGGACACTGGGAGTTCGGCTCCGCGCCTGCCGAGCTGCGCACCCTGCACTATGTGGCGGGCGGGCAGTTCTTCGCGATTGGCGAATCGGTGCTCGTGAAATAAGATTCTGCAGCGTCGCAGCGATGATGCAGCAATCGCTTTCAGCTATCGAAAGCAAAGCACAAATCCGCAAGAGGCAAGGCGTGCGGCCCACGGGATCTGTGCGCCCGGGCCTTTGTCAGCCCCTTGATTTAGACTGCAGCACTGACTGAGCTATCAATCACCCCCTGGCTGCCGGTGCAGTAGCAGCGCACAGGGCAGCGATCTCTGCTATCAATCACCGCGAAGTGACAGGCCATGGCGCAAGAGTTTTTTGATCCCGTGCTGTTCATCAAAGAAGATGCGCCGACTGCGGTCGATCTGTCGCAGACACCGTTTTTCTGCAATATCCACGGGTTCCCGCACTATTGCGCGGAGCCGCCCACAGGCTTGACGCTGCTTGAGCCTGTCGCCAGTGACCCCAAGGTCGCCATCGGCAACGCATACCGCGTCCTTTCTGCCACCACCACCCGCCCCGACCCCAAGTACGGCAATCAGACCCGGCTGGAGTTCCAGGCCGATCAGGTCGAGTACGAAGCCATTGCAGTCACGCATCAAACTGCAGCGGCGTTCGGCATGACGCTGATAGCACCGGGCCAGGGAATTCGCATCACCAGTCCCCAACCACATCTTTCGCTGGTCGACTATGAATACGGCATGTTTGCCGGACACCGCTCACCTTATGAGGGAACCGGCTACCGCTTGCTGGGCAAGGTCTGCACCGACCTCGAGCATCACGATTTCCCGCATGTCTTCACCTCCATCGACCCTCACCTGCCGCTGGTGATTTCGGTGGGAAAGTATTGGCCTGAGCAGCAGAAAATCTGTCTCGCCGACCTCTGGCTGCCGCGCGGCATGGCATTGTATGTGCCGCCCCGGCCCAATCTACCAGGGCAGACCTGCCTGGATCTGCACGGCAACCGCAACTCGGCCCTGGCCTGCTGGCGCGGGATAGAGCGCTCCAGCGTCAAAACCCAGACCCTGCTGCAGACCGAAGGCGGCTATTTCTACTGGTTCTGGAACGAGTTGCCCACCACCCACCCTCTTCTCGATCTGACAGGAGCGTCCCATGCTTGAAGCCCGCCCCCGCCTGCGCACCCTTGAACCCGACACGGACAACGGCCTCTACCAGACGCTGCTGGAATCCACCCTGGCGATTCCGTTCAAGATTGACTGGACCACGAAGAAATACAGCTATATCGGCCCGCAGATCGCAGATCTGCTGGGCTGGAGCCCCGAGAGCTGGGAGACCGTGAACGACTGGGCCGAACGCATCCACCCCGACGAGCGCGAGCAAACCGTCTCGCGCTGCGTGGAGCTGTGCCTGGCGGGTGTGGATCACGAGGCCGAGTACCGGGCGCTGACCAGCGACAACCGCTTTGTCTGGGTCAAGGAAGTGGTGCATGTGCTCTGCGACGAACAGGGCCAGCCCACAGCGCTGATCGGCTTCACCTTCGACATCACCGAGCAGAAAAAATCCGAGCATCTGCGGGCCGAACTGGAAGCCCAGAAGCTCTCCAACGCGCGCCTGCAGGAGCGCCTGCGCCTGACCCACGACCTGCACGACGGCCTGGGCGGCGAGCTGGTCCATATGATTGCTTCCGTCGAGCAGGGCAGCGATGCCATGACCCGGCCCCAGGTGCTGTCCATGCTCAAGCTCATCCGCAACGATCTGCGCCAAAGCATAGACAGCAACGCCTCGGCCCAGGTGCGCGTGCCAGCCACTCCACAGGAATGGCTGGCCCCCTTGCGCCGCCGCTTCAACGATCTGTTCGAGGCCCTGGGTGTGCGCTGCGACTGGCAGTTTCCGCAAAGCTGGAGTCAGCCGCCCAACGCGCTGCAATACCTGGCTCTGACCCGGCTGATCGAAGAGGCGCTGACCAATGTCATCAAGCACAGCCAGGCGCGTCATGTGCGCCTGTCCCTGGTGCAGCCCCAAGCGCAGGAGCTGCTGCTGGAGATCGAGGACGACGGCGTAGGCTTTGATGTGCAGGCCGTGGATGCATCGGGTCTGGGCGTGGGGATGCGCTCCATGGCTGTGCGCATTGCGCGGGTCGGCGGACTGCTGGGGATTGAGTCGTCGCCGGGGAGGACGGCTTTGACGGCGCGGGTGGTGTTGGGTTCTGAGGATTGAGTTTTTGGGCTGTGGGGCTTGCCTAGCTTGCGGCTATAGCTATTCTTTTTAGCGCTTTGCTTGGTTTGAATTCAGAGGGCGGGTCTCGGCCCGCCTTGCCGACTCACTTTTTGGCGCGCCAGAAAGTGAGCAAAGAGCACAACCCGACTGTCCGCGTCCCTGCGGCTTCGCCTCCGGGCAAACCTGCGCCACGCATTTCAGGCTGCGGTGCGGCAAAACTCGCTTTGCACTACGCGCGCCGCTCAGACAGGTTGCCGCAAATTTGTTCACGATGCATTGGCACTCTGCGGTGCCAATGCCCTCAGCCCGAACCGCGTGCCGCAGGCGCAGACACACGGGTGGGAGCAGGCAGCCGGCAAGAGTTGTGGCGAAATTGACCCACAACGCTTATTCAGCAAACGAAAGCAGCTATCAAAAGCACAAAGAAGCTATCCCGCATCCGGTATTGCCCCTTTTGCCCACGCCTGTGATGGCGGCCTCTTGGTCCTGGCGGCTGCACCGTAGAGTGCAGACGCTTCAACTTCAAATCTGCGGCAACCTGTTTGAACGGAGCGCTGAAAGCGCGCAGTGAGCTTTGCCGCAAGCAGCAAGAGCTTGACGGCGCAGGCTGCCCCGTAGCGCAGCAAAGGGAACGTGGGCAGCAGGAGCTGTGTTCTTTGCTCACTTTCTTGGGGGCGGCCTTCCGTCACAAGCAAGAAAGTGAGTCGGCAGGCGGGCCGAGACCCGCCCTCTGAAAGCAAATAAGGCATGTGGCCCCTCAAGAACCACATGCCCAATCAGCCTCAAGCCCAGGCGCACAAAGCGCCATCAGCCATCAATATTCGAGGCAGATCTTGCCAAAGTGCTTGCCCGCTGCCTGGTGCTCGAAGGCCGCCACCATCTGCTCCAGCGGATAGCGGCTGTCGATCACGGGCTTCCAGCCGAAGTTTTCCAGCGCGCGCACCATGTCCTGTTGCTGCTCTCGGCTGCCGACGATCAGGCCCTTGAGGGTTTGCTGCTTGCGCATCATCTCCACCGTGGGCACGGCGCCCGCAAAACCGGTCAGCACGCCGATCAACGCGATATGGCCGCCCACGACGCAGGCGCGAATGGATTGAGGCAAGGTGCCGGGGCCGCCGACCTCGACCACGATGTCGGCTCCGCGACCGCCGGTGGCGGCCAGCACGGCGTCGCCCCATTCGGGTTGCTCCTTGTAGTTGATCACCAGATCGGCCCCCAATGCCTTGAGCTGCTCGGCCTTGGCCGCGCTGGAGGTGGTGGCGATGACGGTGGCGCCCATGCTCTTGGCCATCTGCAGTGCGAAGATGGAGACGCCGCCCGTGCCCAGCACCAGCACGGTGTCGCCGGCCTTGAGATGGCCGTCCACCACCAGCGCGCGCCAGGCCGTGAGGCCGGCCGTGGTCAGCGTGGCGGCCTCGGCATGGCTCCAGCCCTCGGGGGCATGGGTAAAGCTGGTGGCGGGCAGGTTCACGAATTCGCGTGCAAAGCCGTCCACGCCGTCGCCAGGCACGAGCTGGAAGTCGGAGGGCACATGGCGGCCCGACAGCCATTGCGGAAAGAAGGTGGAGACGACGGCATCGCCCACGGCAAATTCCGTCACGCCTGCGCCCACGGCCGTGACCAGGCCTGCGCCGTCGGCCATGGGGATGCGGCCGTCGGCCGCCGCGCCGGGGCGGCGCACCACGCCCAGGTCATGGTAGTTGAGCGAGCTGGCGTGAATGCGCACCTGGATCTCGCCCGCAGCAGGCGCCGCGGGTGCGGGCAGCTCGACAAGCTTCAGGTTTTCGAAACCGCCGGGCGCGGCCAGTTGCATGACTTTCATGGAGTGCTCCTCAAGAGGTGAAACAGATGCTTTGCATGGTGCCGTCAATGCGCAGCCTCCACCAGTACCAACATATTTGTTGGGTAGTATTAAAAATGTAAGCAATGCATGAATGCGGGCTGGCGCTAGGATGCTTGCACTTTGGAGCTGCAGCGAGGTGCCCATGAAACGATTGAACAGCAAAAGCGGCTGCGCCGTGGAGGTGACGCTGTCGGTCATGGGCGGCACCTGGAAGCCCATCATTCTGTTCCAGCTGCTGCATGGCAAAAAGCGCTTTGGCGAGCTGAGCCGTGCCATCCCCGGCATTACCCAGCGCATGCTGACGCTGCAGCTGCGCGAGCTGGAAGAAGCCGGCATCGTCGAGCGCACGGTGTATGCCGAGGTGCCGCCGCGCGTGGACTATGCGCTGACCGAGCTGGGCCGCAGCCTGCAGCCGGTGCTGATCGCCATGCGCAACTGGGGCATCGCCTACAGCAAGAACTTTGCTCAGGCCGAGCCCATGCACGACGCGGATCAGAACAGCGCAAGCTGCCTGCCAGACTTGAAGCAAAAACAGGCTTGAGCGCTTACCCATCAAGCGTCTAAAGCTATCAGTTTCAATAAGTTGACAGCAAAAAGCCCGCAGGCTGCAAAAGCTTGCGGGCTTGGGTCTGAAGCCGCAGGGCTTATTTGCCGGCGGTCAGCGTGGTGTAGCTGTTGATCAGGTTGCGATAGTCGGGGATATGGTTGGAGAACAGCGTCCCCAGCCCCTCGATATCGTTGCGCCAGTCGCGGTGCAGCTCGCAGGCCGCTCCGAACCAGGTCATCAGTTGAGCACCGGCCTGCTCCATGCGGCTCCAGGCGGCCTGCTGGGTCATGGAGTTGAAGGTGCCCGAGGCATCGGCGATCACGAACACCTCAAAGCCTTCGGCCAGGGCAGACAGCACGGGGAAGGCCACGCAGACCTCGGTCACCACGCCGGCCACGATGAGCTGCTTCTTGCCCGTGGCCTTGACGGCCTTGACGAAGTCCTCGTTGTCCCAGGCATTGATCTGGCCGGGACGCGCGATATAGGGGGCAGTGGGGAATTTTTCCTTGAGTTCGGGCACCAGCGGGCCGTTGGGGCCGTTCTCGAAGCTGGTAGTCAGAATCGTGGGCAGCTTGAAGTATTCGGCCATGTCGGCCAGGGCCAGCACATTGTTCTTGAACTTGTCGGGGTCGATGTCACGCACCAGGGACAGCAGGCCGGTCTGGTGATCCACCAGCAGCACGGCGGCATTGTCCTTGTCGAGGCGGATATAGGGCTTGTTGCTCATGACGATCTCCTTCAGAGGTAGTGGAGGGGGTGAGGGAAATCAAACGCGCTGGGAATCCAGCACTTCGTGGTTCTGGATCACTTCCTGCGCCTTGGCGTAGCTTTCGATCAACAACTGGTAGCTGGGGAAGATGCCGGTATAGGCCTGGGCCCACTCGGCCGCGTCGTCGCGGTTCCAGGTCTTTTGCAGCTCCGAGGCCACGGCCGCGGTGTCTATGGGCACCACGCCGGCCTGCAGCATGCGGGCCAGAGTGATTTCCTCGGCCATCTTGGAGTAGGTGCCCGACGCGTCGATGACAGCAAACACCTGGTAACCATCGGCCACAGCAGCGATGGAGGGAAAGGCCATGCAGACGCTGGTGATGGTGCCGGCGATGATGAGCTGCTTCTTGCCTGTTGCCTTGACGGCCTTGACAAAGTCTTCGTTGTCCCAGGCATTGATCTCGCCCTTGCGCGCCACGTAAGTGGCGTGAGGTGCGTTCTGGTGTATTTCGGGAATCAGCGGGCCGTTGGGACCCTGGGGCACGGAGGCCGTGGTGATCACAGGGATCTTGGCCAGCGAAGCGATCTTGGCCAGAGTGCTGGCCAGGCGGCGCAGCGTGGTGAACGGCATGTCCTGCACGGTCTGGAACAGGCCGCTCTGGTGGTCAATCAGCAGCATGGCCACGTTGTCCGGATCGATCACGGGCTTGGTACCGTTGAAATTGGCGGGGATGGCTGCGGTCTGGATGCTCATGGAAGTCTCCTTGGAGTCGGGAACGAAGGGGAGAGGGTTTCGCTTCCCGGACCTGCGGATCGCTGCAGGCCCGGGGACGCAATGGCACTGAGGACTCAGTGGTTCGGTACGGCCGTGGACGCATTGCGCTCGGCCGCCGGGATGCGGCCGAACTGGCCGCTGCGGAAGTCCTCCAGCGCCTGCTGGATTTCCTCGTCGCTGTTCATGACGAAGGGGCCGTAGCCGACCACGGGCTCGTCAATCGGTTCGCCCGACAGCCACAGCAGCGTGACGTCGCTGTTGGCTTCCAGATGCACGCTGTCCGCAGCGCGATCCATATGCACCAGTTGTCCGGCGCGGGCAATCTCCTGTCCGTTGACCAGCAGCGTGCCGTGCAGCACCACCAGCGCCAGCGTGTGGCCGGCTCGGGCCTGCAGCTCGGTGGTAGCTCCGGCGTTCAGCCGCACATCCCAGACATCGATGGGCGTGAAGGTTCTCGCCGGGCCGCGATAGGCGGTCCCCTGGCTGCCAAGATAGTCACCGGCGATGACGCGCAGATGACCCGCGCCGTCCGGCAACGCGACCTGCGGGATGTCGGCATTCAGCAGGGTCTGGTAGCCGGGGGCGGACATCTTGTCCCTGGCCGGCAGGTTGACCCACAGCTGCACCATCTCCAGCGGTCCGCCGCTCTTGGCAAAGGCTTCTGAGTGGTACTCCTCGTGCAGGATGCCCGAGGCCGCCGTCATCCACTGCACGTCGCCGGGGCCTATGGTGCCGCCGGCACCCGTGGAGTCGCGGTGGGCCACTTCGCCCTCGTAGACGATGGTCACGGTTTCGAAGCCGCGGTGCGGATGCGTGCCCACGCCGCGCCGCGCCGTGGTGGGCGTGAAGCTCTGAGGACCGGCGTGATCGAGCAGCAAGAAAGGGCTCAGTGCCTTGCCGTGGTCGCCATAGCTGAACAGCGAACGCACCGGAAAACCGTTGCCCACCCAGTGGGGACGGGGGGCTTCGTAGACACCCAGGATTTTCTTGAGCATGACATTTCTCCTTGCGGCTGGCCTGCAGTCCCTATGGATGCCACAGGCGTTGAACATGGAGAAAGTATGAATTTGGAACGATGACTTGTGTAGTCCACAATATTCAGTCTCAGAGTTCTATTTTTAAAACGATGAAGCTGCCCGATCTCAACGAGCTCTACTACTTCGCCCAGGTGGTGGAGCACGGCGGATTCGCGCCCGCAGGCCGCGCACTGGGCCTGCCCAAGTCCAAGCTCAGCCGCCGCGTGGCCCTGCTCGAAGAGCGCCTGGGCGCGCAGTTGCTGCTGCGTTCCACGCGCAGCTTTGCCGTGACCGAGGTGGGCAAGCGCTACTACCAGCACTGCCGCGCCATGCTGACCGAGGCCGAGGCCGCCGAGGAGTCCGTGGCGCTGGTGCATTCCGAGCCCTGCGGCAAGGTGCGCATGAGCTGCCCCGTGGCCTTGCTGGCCTCACGCGTGGGCCGCATGCTGGGCGAGTTCATGCGCCTGTATCCGCGCGTGGAGCTGCAGGTGGACGAGACCAATCGGCGCGTGGACGTGGTCGGCGAAGGCCTGGATCTGGCCCTGCGCGTGCGCCCGCCACCGCTGCAGGACAGCGATCTGGTGTTGCGCACGCTGGCCGAGCGCCGGCAATGCCTGGTGGCCGCACCCGAGCTGCTGCAGCGCCTGGGTCAGCCCGGCGGCCCCATGGATCTGTCGGCCTGGCCCAGCCTGGACATGGGCGGCGTGCAGGAAACCCACCGCTGGGTGCTGCACGGACCCGACGCCGTGCGCGCCGAGGTCAGGCACCAGCCGCGGCTGGTGACACAGTCCATGCTGGCCCTGCGCGATGCGGCTCTGCTGGGCGCCGGGGTGGTGCAGTTGCCCAGCATGTTCGTGCGCGAGCACCTGCGCAGCGGCACGCTGGTGCAGGTGCTGCCGGGCTGGGAGCCGCGCCCCGAAATCATCCACGCCGTCTACGCCTCGCGTCGCGGTCAGCTGCCCGCCGTACGCGCGCTGCTCGACCATCTGGCCCAGTCCTTCAAGACCTTGTCGGAAGACTGAGCATCAAAACCGCCTCCAGCAATTGCTGGGTAATCGCCGTCAGCTATCGAAACGATAACAGCAGCATCAACCCAGAGCCGCCTGGATATCGCCGGCCAGCTTCTCGGGCTTGTCCTGGGGCGCGTAGCGGCGTATCACCTGCCCGTCACGGCCCACGAGGAATTTGGTGAAATTCCATTTGATGGACTTGGTGCCCAGCACGCCTGGCGCTTCGGAGGTGAGCCAGCGATACAGCGGATGCGCACCGTCGCCGTTGACCTCGATCTTGTGCATGAGCGGGAAGCTGACGCCGAAGTTCAGCTCGCAAAAGCTCGCGATCTCGTCATCCGAGCCTTTCTCCTGCGCTCCGAACTGGTTGCAGGGAAAGCCCAGCACCACCAGGCCCCGGTCCGCATACTGTTCGTGCAGTGCCTGCAATCCCTTGTACTGGGGCGTGAAGCCGCAGGCACTGGCGGTATTCACGATCAGCAATACCTTGCCCTGATACTGCGACAGAGGAGTGCTGCGCCCCTGGATATCGGTGGCCTCAAAGTCATAAACACTGTTTGCCATGCTGCTCTCCCGCCAAAGTGAAGCCCCAAGCTTAAGGCAGTCGGCAAAACATCTCACCATTGGAAACAAGCCCGCGCAGCCACGCCACGGAGACAATACCGGGGCTGCGACCATAGAAAAAACTATCTCCGCAAGCAGAGCGCCTGTTTTTTGGGCATTCTTCGCAGTCTTGCCTTCTTGCGGCCCTTGGCGGGCTGCCTTGCCACGTGCGTTTGTCCTTGAACGAATTGAAAGAAAAATGGGTAGCTCAGGCCACAGCTCTGTGGCTGCGCGCTCGCGCCAGCACAGCGGGCCAGCGCATTGCAGCCCTGCCCTGGTGGCGTCGCTGGCCGACGCGGCGTGAATGGCTGTGGTTTGCCGCGGCCTTGCCGGTGTTGTTTGTCGTCTATGTGCTGCTGCTGATTCCATTCACGCCCAGCATCAGCGACATCCGCAAGGCCAAGCTCGAGCAGCCTGCGCAAATCCTGAGCGCCGACGGCAAGCTGATCGGCGAGTTCAAGCGCAGCAACCGCCAGTGGGTGCCGCTGGAGCAGATTTCGCCCGCCGTGGTCAAGGCCCTCGTGGCCACCGAAGACCACCGCTTCTACGAACACCATGGCATGGACTTCACGCGCACCGTGGGTTCGGCCATCCATACGCTGGGAGGCAATCCCCAGGGCGGCTCGACCATCACCCAGCAGCTGGCGCGCAATCTCTATCCCACGGAAATCGGTCGTGCCCGCAATGTGAATCGCAAGCTCAAGGAGGCGATCACGGCCTTCAAGATCGAAGCGCTCTACACCAAGGACGAGATTCTCGAGACCTATCTGAACACCGTGCCCTTTCTCTACAACGCCTATGGCATAGAGATGGCGGCGCGCACCTATTTCGACAAACCGGCCGCCAGGCTCACGGTGCTGGAAAGCGCCACGCTGGTGGGCATGCTCAAGGGCAATGCCTATTACAACCCGGTGATCAATCCCGACCGCGCGATTGCCCGGCGCAACACCGTGCTGAGCCAGATGGTCAAGCGCGGCGAGCTCAAGGACGATGAGTTCGAGCGCCTCAAGAAACGCCCCATGCGTCTGGACTTCGAGCGCCAGGAGGAACCCACGGGCATGGCGCCGCATTTTTCCCAGCAACTGCGCAAATGGCTGATCGCCTGGGCCGACAAGAACGACTACAACATCTATACCGACGGTCTGGTGGTGCGCACCACCCTGGATTCACGCCTGCAGAACTGGGCACAGCAGGCCGTTAACCGCCAGATGCAAACGCTGCAGGGCATTGCCAACAACAACTGGAGCCACCGCGACGGCTGGAGCGCCGAGAACGCCCTGGTACTGCAGCTGGTGCGCGAGACGGAGGCCTTCCGCAAGCTCGCCAGAAGCAGCAAGCCTTCCGATATCAGCGAAGAAGAGGCGCTCAAGAAGCTGCTGGCCGACAAGACCTTCATGAGGCAGCTGCGCGAGGACAAGACCCGCGTGCAGGCCGGCTTTCTGGCCATAGACCCGCGCACCTCGGCCGTGCTGGCCTGGGTGGGCAGCCGCGACTATGCCCAGGATGCGTTCGACCATGTGGCCCAGGCACGTCGCCAGCCCGGCTCCACCTTCAAGCCCTTTGTCTATGGCGCAGCCCTGCAGCGTGGCGCCAGGCCCGAGGACACGCGCAAGGACGAAGCCGTGGAAATCCAGCTGCCCGGCGGCGAGGTATGGCGTCCCAGCGATGCCGTCGAGCCCACGGGCGTGCCCATGAAGCTCAGCGATGCCCTGGCCTATTCCAAGAACACCATCACTGCCGAGCTGGGCCAGGAAGTGGGCATGGACCGCGTCATCAAGCTGGCCCGCGGCCTGGGCGTGCGCCAGAGCCCGCTGGAGCCCGTGCCTTCGCTGGCGCTGGGCTCCAGCCCCGTCACGCTGCTGGAAATGGTCAACGCCTACGGCAGCATCGCCAACTCCGGCCGCTATATTCCGCCCCAGTTGGTCACCCGTATCGAGAATGCCGACGGCGAGCTGCTGGCCGAATTCACCCCGCCCAAACCCGATCAGGTCTGGGACGAGGAAGAAAACTACGGTCTGCTGGAGATGATGCGCGCCGTGATCGACAAGGGCACGGGCCGCGCGATTCGCAAGCAATACGGCATTCGCGCCGATGTGGCCGGCAAGACCGGCACCACCCAGGGCAATGCCGACGGCTGGTTCATCCTCATGCACCCGCAGATCGTGGCTGGTGCCTGGGCCGGCTTCAACGATGCGCGCATCACGCTCAGGAGTGACCAGTGGGGCCAGGGTTCGCGCAGCGCCCTGCCCATGGTGGGTGACTTCATGTCGCGCGCCATGCGCAGCCCGCTGCTCAATGCCAAGGCCCGGTTCACCGAGCCCAACACCAGCCACTGGTGGAGCGATCTCGTGGGCCGTCTGCGCGACAAGGTTCAGGAATGGAGCGGGCCCGCAGATGAGGGCAACGATCCCGATCGCACAGCGCCGACAACTCCCGCCCATCCAGCGCCCAACAGAAGCAATGGCAGCGAGGTCGACATCATAGAGAGCACGCCGGCAGCGCCGCCCTCGACCGGCGGCCAGCCGGCGCCGGCCGACAGCAGCGCCCAGCCGCCTGACCTCGACAGCAGCCCCGGGCTGGCTCCCGGCGAGATGATGCCTGGGCCTGCACCGAGCAAAGCCCCCGCGCCTTCAAGCTGGAGCGATATAGGCACACCACTGCCGCCTGCCGCGCCACTGAATGCGCCGCAGGACAGCCAGTAGCGCGGTTTTCAGCCACATGCCCCACTGGGCTGTCGAATAACTGGTCCAATTGCAGACCGATACCCGCCAGCAGGTCTCCCACCAGGAGGCCGCTGGCGGATTTGTTTTCGCCGGGCATGAAACCCACATGCCGATGGCGCTGCGCCGATCCGGAGCCGACATGACCGCCAATACACCAACCATAGTCACCTTTGCCATCTACCTGCTGGGCATGCTGCTCATAGGTTGGGCGGGATACAAAGCCACGTCCAACCTGTCCGACTACATCCTGGGCGGGCGCAGTCTGGGCTCGGTGGTCACGGCGCTGTCGGCCGGAGCCTCGGACATGAGCGGCTGGCTGCTCATGGGCCTGCCCGGCGCGGTATTTGCCACCGGCCTGTCGGCCTCGTGGATTGCCATCGGCCTGTGCGTCGGTGCCTGGCTCAACTGGCGCTTTGTGGCGGCACGCCTGCGCGTCTATACCGAGAAGGTGGGCAATGCGCTGACATTGCCCGATTACTTCACCAACCGCTTCGAGGATGGCAGCAGCCTGCTTCGCATCGTCACGGCGCTCGTGATTCTGGTGTTCTTCACCGTCTACTGTGCCTCCGGCGTGGTCGCGGGCGCCCGACTGTTCGAGTCCATGTTCGGCATGGACTACCAGACAGCCCTGTGGGTGGGTGCCGTGGCCACCATGGCCTATGTGTTCATCGGCGGCTTTCTGGCCGTGAGCTGGACCGACACCATCCAGGCCTCGCTGATGATCACCGCACTGATCCTCGCGCCGCTGATGGTCATCTATGCCGATGGTGGCGTGGGTGCCAGCGCGGCCATCATCGAAACTGCGCGCAGCGGTGCCTTCGACATGTTCCAGGGCCAGGGAGCGATCGCCATCGTCTCCTTGCTGGCCTGGGGTCTGGGCTACTTCGGCCAGCCTCACATTCTGGTGCGCTTCATGGCGGCCGAGTCGATCAAGACCATTCCCAACGCGCGCCGCATCGGCATGAGCTGGATGATGCTGTGCCTGGGAGGCGCCGTGGCCGTGGGCTTCTTCGGCATTGCCTTCTTTGCCAGCCGCCCCGATATTGCGACAAACGTCAACGGCAACCATGAACTCGTGTTCCTGGAAGTCGCCAAGTTGCTGTTCAACCCCTGGATCAGCGGTGTGCTGCTGGCCGCCGTGCTGGCGGCCGTGATGAGTACCCTGTCCTGCCAATTGCTGGTCTGCTCCAGCGCCCTCACGCAAGATATCTACAAAACCTTTCTGCACAGGAACGCCAGCCAGAAGCAGCTGGTCTGGTTCGGCCGTGCCATGGTGTTCGCGATTGCCGTGATCGCCATCCTGATTGCGCAGGACCCCCAGGCCAAGGTGCTGGGCATGGTCAGCAATGCCTGGGCCGGCTTCGGCGCCGCCTTCGGCCCGCTGGTGCTGATCTCGCTGCTCTGGGCCCGCATGACACGCAACGGCGCGCTGGCCGGCATGGTCGTGGGCGCGGTCACGGTTCTGGTCTGGCAGCATTACCAGTGGTTCAAGCTCTATGAGATCGTTCCCGGATTTGCGTTTTCCGCTATCGCAATCATAGCAATCAGCCTGCTGGACAAAGAGCCCTCGGCCACGATCATGGCCAAGCACCGCGAGGTGGAGGCTGAAATCGCTGCCCACGGCGAATAAGCACTTTGGCCTCAGAGAAAGCCCTGTACGGCACTGCTGGCAGGGCTTTTTTGTCGCCAAGGCGATCAGGACGCAACCTCTAGGGGCCGTGAGCGGCCTCTCTCAGAGTGCACAAAAAATAGGCGCAACTTGCATTTTCAGGGCCTATCCGTCACACTTACGGGTCGAAATTTCAGGCATTACCTGAGATTCTGAAAGGTTTAGTGAATGCTCAAGGCCGCTGCAGCCAAGGTATATCAGACGGGTTTAGCGTTGATGCTGGGTGCCGCTTTTGCGCTGGCATCCCCTGCGGCTTTGGCGCGCAAAGCGCCGGAAGTCGGTGCCACCGTTCCCGGCTTTGAGACCGTGAGCCTGGCCGAACTGCCGCGCGAAGGCCGCACCACCTATGGCCGCATACTCCAGGGCGGCCCGTTCTCCAGCGACAAGGACGGCACGGTATTCGGAAACCGTGAGCGCATACTTCCGCGCCAGGCCAGAGGCTATTACCGCGAATACACCGTGCGCACGCCAGGCGCGAAAAACCGGGGTGCGCGACGCATAGTCTGTGGCGGCTTGCAGCCCCAGGTGCCCGATGCCTGCTTCTACACGGGCGACCACTACAACAGCTTTCAGCAAATCGTCCAATGAAGTTAAAAGATGCCCTCCAGGCCCGCCACACAGCGGCTTTTGACCTCTTGAATTCCGCAGCGGCGGTTTGCGCAGACAGCCTACAGCGCTGTCAGTACCGACTCTGCCACCAGTTTTGATGTTTTTAGAAAGAATCACGGAGATGGACACGCCACTTCGTAAGCCCTCGGAAACACCGTTGCGCAATGTTCGCCCGAACATCGTGCAATCCATTCGCGCCTATCGCATTCCTGATCTTCAGGCAGCAGCAGAGGCGCTGGGCTCCCATTTCCTTTATGCCAATCTGGCCCATGCCCAGACCAAGGCCGATGTTTTCGAGCTGCTGTCCACCCAGTTCTACCTGCCGGCACACTTTGGCAAGAACTGGGATGCGCTGTATGACTGCATGACCGATCCGATCAACAAATCCGGCCCGCAACCCGGTTTTGTGGTGGTGCTCGACCAGATTCCGACCACTCCCAAGTTCGACAAGGAAGTGCGCGAGCAGTTGCTGGACGTGTTCCGCGATACTGCGGACTTCTGGGCAGAGCGCAAGATTCCCTTCCGCTGCTTTTACTCATTCCTATAGGTCGGCTGCTGCGGCGCACACGACACCAAATGCCCGCCTTGAATGCGGGCGTTTTTGCTTTCAGAACCAAAGGCTCAGGCTGTGCCGCCCTGAGCGGCGGACTTGAGCTGCATCCACTTGCCCATTGCAATCACCAGCACGGCGCCGCAAGCGGCCGCTGCGTAATGCGCCCAGGGATTGATCCGTACAAAACCTTCGAGCATATGGTCGCTGGTGATGGTTTCGCCGGCCACCCAGCCAATCAGTGCCGCGCCCAAAGTGACGATGACCGGAAAACGCTCCATCAGCTTGATCATCAGCGTGGAGCCAAAGATGACCAGCGGAATGCTGATGGCCAGGCCCAGAATCAGCAGCAGCATATCGCCGCCCGCTGCAGCAGCCACGGCGATCACATTGTCCAGACTCATGACCAGATCGGCGAGCAAAATGGTGCGAACGGCAGCCATCATGCCCTGCCTGGCCACGCTGCCGGAATCCTCTTCTTCATCTTCGCCCTTGAGCAGGCCCACGCCAATCCACAGCAGCAGCAGGCCACCGATCACCTCGACGAATGGCAGCTGCATCAGCTTGGCTGCCACCACCGTCAAGGCAATACGCAACACCACGGCGGCACCCGAGCCGAGCAGCACCGCTTTTTTCTGCTGCTGCGGCGGCAGGCCACGTGCGGCCAGAGCGATGACCACCGCGTTGTCACCCGAGAGAATGATGTTGATCCAGACGATCTTGAACAAGCCGATCCAGAAATCGGCACCGAGCATGGCATCCATGGAAAATATTCCTGAGTTCTCTGTCCGTTGCACCTTGAACGGACAAACGCCCGGCATTGCAAAGCCAGGCGTGATCAATGCAGGGAAGTTTAGCCAACTGCCTCCTGGAGCCGCTATCGGCGTATTGCTTCTGACGTCATGGGAATTGCAGGCCACGGGGTTCGCTTCCGTTTTGGGACAGACTCCGCAGGCACCTCAAATTACCAGTTTTCAGTGATAGCCAAGCGACTTGATCTCGGTAACAGTGGGATACGAAAACCAGCGGCACCTCACACAATATGGCAGAGACTTTTTCCCTCCCTACAGAGTCCATTCTCCCCAGCCCCTTGATCGTGGTGGAGGATGAGCCGTTGATCCGCAATCGGCTGGAAAGCATTTTGCATGGCCTCGGATATGCGGATGATGCTCTCATCTTTGCTGCAACCCTGGGGCAGGCACGCGCCCGGCTGGCGGAGCATCCGGTCGCCATGGCACTGGTGGACCTGGGCTTGCCCGACGGCAGCGGCATAGAGCTGATCAGCCAGTTGCGCGCCGCCGACCCCGGCATGGGAATTCTGGTCATCTCCGCCTGGAGCACCGAGGATGCCATTCTGTCGGCGCTGCGTGCCGGGGCCAACGGCTATGTGCTCAAGGAGCGCGACGACCTGGAGGTCACCCTGTCCATACGCAGTGTGCTGCGCGGTGGCGCCCCCATCGACCCTTTCATTGCACGGCGCATCATTGCCGAGTTGCAGCCTTCCCAGCCCACGGAAGCACACAAGGAGATGCCGCCCGAAGCCCTACTCAGCGCCCGCGAAATCCAGATCCTCAAGCTGGTCGCAGACGGCATGACCAACCGGGAGATCGCAGAGTCGCTCTTTCTCTCGCGCTACACCGTGGAATGCCATGTGAAGAATATTTACCGCAAGCTGGCCGTGCCTTCGCGCACCAAGGCGGTCAGCGAGGCCCGGGCACGCGGTTTGCTGAGCTGAATGTTCAAGCGGTCGGCTCTCTTGCTGCGCCTGATATTTGCGCTCGTCATGGGCTGGAGTTGCGGCGTGGCATGGGCACAGGAGCTCAGGCCTCAGGACCTGCTTTGTGAACCGCGCATTGTGGCTCGCCAGTCGGCCAAGGCACTACCCGAGGGGCCTCCACCCGATGCGGCCTTGCTGCAATGGGTGGATGTGCCGGGGCTGGATGACTGGAGTCAACGCTGGCCCGGCTATGACGGTGCCGCCTGGTACCGCATCGATTGGGAGAGCCCCTGCGGGCGCGATCAGCCCGTGGCGCTGGCCGTCGTCAATATCGTGATGGCGGGCGAGGTGTTCGTGAATTCAGAACTGATCTGGCGCGATCAATCGCTGGTGGAGCCGCTGAGCCGCAGCTGGAATATGCCACGCTACTGGCTGCTGCCCAAGGCGCTGCTCAAGGAGCAGGGCAACAGCATCTGGGTGCGCGTCCACGGGCTCAGCAGCCAGACGCCAGGCCTGGGGCGGCTGCGCATAGGCCATCCAGCCGAGCTCAAGCAATGGACGGCGCAGGCCACCTGGAACCTGCGCACCATTTATATGGTCTGCATCACGGTCAGCCTGGTGCTATGTCTGCTGTTTTCGTTTGCCTGGCTCCACAACCGCAATCAAAAACTCTATGGCTGGTACGCACTCAATCTGATGTGCTGGGCACTGATGCTCTGCTTTATGGTCATGACTGATCCCTGGCCCTTCAGCAGCACGCCGGCCTTTGCCAAGGGCAATTTGCTGGTTTTCATTGCCTTTACCTACACCTTCTGCATTTTTACGCTGCGCTTTGCGGAATTACGCCTCATGCGTCTGGAACGTACGCTGGCCGGCATATGCAGCCTCTGTGCTGTATTCGCCCTGTCTGTGCCCGATGCACAGATGGCGCTGAGCCAGGCCGTCTGGCTGCTGATGTTCTGTCTTTGCGCTCTGGTCTGCCTGCTGTTTCCACTGCGCGCGCTGCAGACACGCACGCCAGCCCACATCGCTTTCAGCCTCTGCTTCGTGCTCTACCTGGCCATCGGCGTGCACGACCTGCTGCTGCTGACCAAGACCCTGGATCACAATCTGACGCTGACTCCCTACACCACCTTGCTGAGCATGCTGGTGATCGCGTGGTTGCTGGGGCGGCAGGTCGTGTGGAATATGCGCCGCATCGAGCACTTCAACCACGAACTCAGTCTCACCGTCACACAGGCCTGCGACGACCTGAGCCAGACCCTGGAGAGGGAGCACCATCTGGCTCTGAGCCACTCCCGCCTGCAGGAACGTCTGCGCATTTCCCAGGATCTGCACGACGGTCTGGGCGGCTCTCTGGTGCGCTCCATTGCACTGGTCGAGCAGAGCAGCGCCCCTTTGCCCAATGCCCAGGTGTTGTCCATGCTCAAGCTCATGCGTGACGACCTGCGTCAGATGATTGATACCGGCACCAGCACCGCCATCCAGGTTCCCGAGACACCCATGCAGTGGCTTGCTCCGCTGCGCCACCGCTTTGCACGGCTGTTCGAGGAGCTGGACATTCAGGTGAAGTGGTGTCTGCCCGAATACTGGACTCACGCGCCCAGCCCCATTCAGTGCCTGACCCTGACCCGCGTGCTGGAAGAGGCATTGACCAATGTCATCAAACACAGCCGCGCCAGCCAGGTCCAGGTTCGGCTGGAGATTCCCGACGCCAGGGAGTTGCAGCTGCAGATCGAGGACAACGGCACGGGCTTTGATTTGGATAGCACACAGATCAACAGCATGGGCGTGGGCATGCGCAGCATGCTGGCGCGACTGGAGCGCCTGCAAGGCACTCTGGTCATACAGTCCAGCCCCGGCCGCACCGAGCTGCGAGCCAGCCTGCCCCTGTTCGGCAAGGTGCAACGTCACACCGAAGTACAGAGCGCCGTGCCGTCTCCCCAGAGCATCTGGTAACTGCGCTAAGCTTTCTGCATGCCCCTGCTTATCGACGGAACACCGCATGAAGACGGCGTCTTCAACCTTGAGCTGACGCCTGACGCGCCGCACAGGCTCAAAACCAGCCCCGGTCAGGGCAGCCTGACCCTTGGCCCCAGGACGCTGTTGAGAACAGCGGACCTGTGGCTGCCTGCCGACGCCTGCGTGCTCTGGTCCTGCTTTGACCCCTTTGCCACGCCCGCCGGCTCGCCCTGGCCACGCAGCTTCTACTACACGGGCAATGACAGCGGCTTCTTCACATGGGCGCAGCTGCGTACTATCGAAAACTTCAGCTGGTACCCACAGCTGCAGCAAGATGTACATATCGACGCCAGCCAGTCACAGATTCGCGAACTGAGCATTCATCTGCAAGCGGGCAATCAGGGCCACATCCACCTGAAGCTGCCGCAGCAGGGCATGCGCCTTCATCTGCATGGCAATCTGGAGCAAATCACCGTCACCGCAGGCCTGCCTGAAAGCCTGAGTTTGAGCCCGGCCACCAGCAAGAACCCGGCCGGCGAAGCCTTCCAGCTGCCCGACATGGGCTGCCTGAAACAGGTCACCACGCTGGAGCTGAGCAATGGAGCGGGAAAGCAACCCATTTCGCTGCAAAACCTGCTGCAGTTTTCGAAGCTGGAATCGCTCTCCCTGTGGGGTAACCACAGCGATTTGGCTCAGCTTTCATCATGTACGCAGCTCAAGGCGCTATCACTGCGTTTTATGCGCCATCTGTCGGGACTGCCTGCGCTGTCGACCTGGCCGGAGCTGGACTTCTTCATCGCCTACAACGTGGAAGAAGCCACTGGCAAACACCTGCGCCAGCAACTCAAGGATCGTGCCAAGGCACGACCCTGGGCTGACTACACATCCGTCAGCCAGTTGCGCAAGCCCGAATGGTGGGCCAAGGAATATGGGCGTCCATTTGCGGGCTGGCCCGCGGCCCGCGCCAGGATTGCGCATGCAGCTTATGAGCTGGCAGAGCAGGAAATTGGCGCGGCCAGCAGCCTTGGTCATGTGCAAGCTGCACTGACGGCCTTTGCCGCCCGCTTCAACACGGTCAAGGGCATTGAAACCAGCGAACGTGAAGACCTGGGGCTGGCCGTGCAGCAGCTGGCACAACTACCTGCGGCGCTGGCTCTGAAGCTGACGCATGAGCAGGCCCAGCAGTGGTTTGATGAAAACCGCGATTACTAGCGATTACCGAGTGGCCGCAGGGTCGACCTGCGCAATGATGCCGCCGCCCAGGCAGACATCGCCGTCATAGAGCACGGCGGACTGACCAGGGGTGACAGCCCACTGCGCTTCGGGAAAGTCCAGACGGAAACCGGCCTCCGTGGCCTGGGAAATCAGCGCCGGCGAATCGGGCTGACGGTAGCGGGTCTTGGAGCCGTAGGCCTTGCCCTCGGCCGGAGCATGGCCGGCCACCCAGCTGACCTGATCGGCCAGCAAGGCATGTGACTGAAGCAGCGGATGGTCATGGCCCTGCACCACGCGCAGAATGTTCTTGTCCATTTCCTTGCGCGCCACAAACCAGGGCGCATGGTCGCCCGCACCACGGGCCGCGCCCTTTTCCTTGACGCCGCCAATGCCCAGACCCGAACGCTGCCCCAGCGTGTAGAAGGACAGACCCACATGCTTGCCCAGCTTGCGGTTGCGGTCGTCGAGGATGAGACCCGGCTCCTTGCTGATGTAGCGGTTCAGAAAGTCTCGGAACGGGCGCTCGCCAATGAAGCAGATGCCCGTCGAGTCCTTCTTCCTGGCATTGGGCAGGCCGATCTCTTCGGCAATGCGGCGCACCTCGGTCTTGTGCAGCTCGCCCACGGGGAACATGGCCTTGGACAGCTGGGCCTGGTTCAGCCGGTGCAGGAAATAGCTCTGGTCCTTGCTGTTGTCCAGGCCCTTGAGCAGCTCGAACAGCTGGGTGGACGGATTCTGGCGCACGCGTGCATAGTGGCCGGTGGCAATCTTCTCGGCGCCCAGACGCATGGCGTGGTCGAGGAAGGCCTTGAACTTGATCTCCGCATTGCACAGCACGTCCGGATTGGGCGTACGACCGGCCTGGTACTCGCGCAGGAACTCTGCGAACACGCGGTCCTTGTAGTCGGCGGCGAAGTTCACATGCTCGATCTCGATGCCGATCACGTCGGCCACGGCCGCCGCATCGACAAAGTCGATATTCGACGAGCAGTACTCGCTGTCGTCGTCATCTTCCCAGTTCTTCATGAAGATGCCGACGACCTCGTGGCCCTGCTGTTTGAGAAGATAGGCGGTGACGGCGGAATCCACACCGCCCGACAAACCCACCACGACACGCTGCTTGTTGCTCATAGGTATGCGATTATCCCAGCGCCCGTCAACTGCTGCGGGCGTGAGGATTTGCCATGGAACTGCGCCAGCTGCGCTACTTTGTACGAATTGTTGAACTGGGCTCCATGAGCCGGGCGGCGCTGGATCTGGACATGGTGCAGTCGGCGCTGAGCCAGCAGATCAGCCGCCTGGAGTCGGAACTCTCGACCCGGCTGCTGCAGCGCACGCCGCGCGGCGTCATCCCCACCGAGGCCGGCCAGGCCTTTTTTCACCAGGCCCAGCTCACCCTGCGCCATGCCCAGCAGGCCATACATGCGGCCCAGCAGGCGCGGCTGTCGGGCGCCGTCAGCATGGGCCTGTCGCCCACGATTGCGAATGTGCTGGGCCTGCCGCTGATGCGAGCCATGCGCGAGCGCTACCCTGAGGTGCGCCTGCACATGGTGTCAGCCCTCTCGGGGCATCTGACCAGTCTTCTCAACGCCAGACAGCTGGATCTGGCTATCCTTTTCGATACTCAGAGCGCCCGGCGATGGAGCGTGATGCCGCTGCTCGAAGAACAGCTGTTTCTGATTCAGTCGCGCCAGCAGCCTGTGGCGCCGCAGATTCAGCATGAAGTGCCCATCAGCCTGGAGCAGTTGCAGCAAGTGCCGCTGATCCTGCCCTCGGGCAGCCACGGCCTGCGCAGCTCCATCATGGCCTCGTTCACCAGCGCCGGTGTCCAGTCGCAGATGGCCATGGAAATCGACTCGCTGTCCCTGCTGATGGAAGCGGTCGCTGCCGGCATGGGCGCCACAGTCCAGCCCTGGTCGGCCGTGGGCATGTACCGTGATGCTGCCGAGCGTTTTCAGTGGTCGCAAATCGCCGATGACTCGGTGCGGCGCAAGGCCGCGCTGTGCAGCCTGTCCGACGACGAGCTCTCGCCAGCAGCTCTTGCCGCCCGCGTAGTGCTGATGGATTGCGCACGCCAGTTGGTGCAGTCAGGAGTCTGGCGCGGCGCCTCCCTGACGGATTGAGCGCGCTCTCCAACAGCCGGCATGCGACGGTGCAGCCGGAAATCAGAACCCGGGCCCTGACAGCGCTTACGTAATTTCCACAGCAACTTTGTTGCCATGTGAAGCTCATACCTGGTGGCAAACCTAGATCTTCATTACAACATTGCTGTTGCGCCCCCTGGGCCGCATCTCGACATCCATCTTGCACCCCGCCGACGGCGCCAGCCTACAGCGGGTGCGAGTGCGCTTTTTTAATATGAGCCTTGCCTCGTGCTGGATGTGAAGTGCGCTTCAGGACAGCCAGCCAAAACCAAGGTTCATTTATGACATCTCTCGATATTCAGCTGCTGCTGACCGCCCTGGTCAGCGTGCTGGTGCTGGTTGCATTAATTGTTTCACGCATCAAGCTGCACCCGCTGCTGGCCCTGCTCATCGTCTCGGTCGGCGTCGGCTTTGCCACCGGCATGGATCCGGAAACCATCGTCAACCAGCTGACCAATGGCGCGGGCAAAACGCTGGGCGCCGTAGGCGTCGTGATCGCGCTGGGCGCCATGCTGGGCAAGATCCTGGCCGATGCAGGCATCACCGAGCAGATCGCCGAAGCCATTCTCAGGCACTCCTCCGATCGCATGATCCCCTGGGCCATGACCCTGGTGGCCTTCATCGTCGGCATTCCGATGTTCTTCGAGGTCGGCCTGGTGGTCATGCTGCCGCTGATCTTCAGCGTGGCGCGCAAGCTGGAAGGCCAGGCCCGCTTCAAGGGCTCGGCCTATGTCTACGTCGGCGTGCCCGTGATCTCGGCACTGGCGGCCATGCACGGCATGGTTCCGCCCCATCCCGGCCCCCTGACCGCCATCGCCACCCTCAAGACCACGGTCGGCCCGACCATGCTGTACGGCTTTCTGGCGGCGATTCCGGCCATGGTTCTCGGCGGCCCGCTGTATGGCGCCTTCATCGCCCCGCGCATGAGCACCAAGCCCGACCAGGCCTTGCTGGACCAGTTCACCATCACCGAGAAAGCCACTGCCGGCCAGCAGCCCAGCATTGCCCTGGGCGTGCTGGCGGCCCTGCTGCCCGCCATTCTGATGCTGATCCACGCCGTCGCCGAGATGCTGCTGCCCAAGGATGCGGCGGCCATGCATGTGGCCAGCTTCCTGGGCAACCCCCTGATCGCCATGCTGCTGGGCGTGCTGTTCGCCATCGTGGCCCTGGTGATGGCCCGTGGCGGCGATACCGAAAAGCTGCGCGACGCGCTGGGCAAGAGCCTCAAGCCGATTGCCTCCATCATCATGATCATTGCCGGTGGCGGCGCCTTCCAGCAGATGCTGACCAGCGCCAAGGTCGGTGATGCCATCGTCCATCTGACCCAGCAGTTCGCCTTCCCGCCGCTGATCCTGGGCTGGCTGATCGCCATGCTGCTGTCCGTTTCCACGGGTTCGGCCACCGTGGGCATCGTGGGCGCTGCCGGCCTGCTCGCGCCGCTGGCGGGGGCCGACCCCAGCCTGAACCTGCCCCTGCTGGCCCTGTCCATCGGCTGCGGCTCGCTGTTCTTCAACTATGCCAACCACGCCGGTTTCTGGATGGTCAAGGAGTCCTTCGGCATGACCATGGGCGAAGCCACCAAGACCATCTCGGTCGTGCAGTCCATCGTGGCCGTGGTGGGCCTGCTCATGGTGCTGCTCTTCAACGCGCTCGTCACCGTGCATTGAGGCTGGCCGGGGCTGCAGCGCAGCGGCCCTGGTGCCTTCCTCCGGGGTTGCAAGCCGTGGCGCAAGGCCGCATCGCGCCGCCTTCGGCCTGCGGCACAAGCAATCCATCACGATTGGTGATACCCCCATCCCCTAGCCCCGCTGCACGGGTGAGGCTGTGCTCACTACAGTGGCGTTCAACTCCAATCTGACCCTGTCAACCGCGCTCCGGCAGCGGGGATGACAGAGGACATTTCCCCACGTTGAACCGCTGCAGGCACCGCCCCGTGGCAGCCCATCATGAAAACTGAAGCCTTTGACACCGATGTACTCGTCATCGGTGGTGGCAATGCCGCCCTGTGCGCCGCGCTGATGGCGCGCGAAGCAGGTGCCCGCGTGCTGCTGCTTGAATCTGCACCGCGCGAATGGCGCGGCGGCAACTCCGGCCACACCCGCAATCTGCGCTGCATGCACGACGCTCCCCAGGACGTGCTGGTCGAGGCCTATCCCGAAGAAGAGTACTGGCAAGACTTGCTCAAGGTCACGGGCGGCATCACCAACGAGCATCTGGCGCGCATGGTGATCCGGGCCTCCTCGACCTGCCGCAACTGGATGCGCAGGCATGGCGTGCACTTCCAGCCGCCGCTGTCGGGCGCGCTGCATGTGGCGCGCACCAATGCCTTCTTCATGGGCGGCGGCAAGGCGCTGGTGAACGCCTATTTCCGCAGCGCCGAAAAGCTGGGCGTGGAAATCCGCTACGAGTCGCCCGTGGACAAGCTCGAAATCGAGAACGGCCGGTTCCAGGCTGCCTGGGTCAAGACCAAGGATGGCAGCCAGCGCATCACGGCCAAAAGCTGCGTGCTGGCAGCGGGCGGCTTCGAGTCCAACCGCGAATGGCTGCGCGAGGCCTGGGGCCAGAACGAGCGCGGCGAATGGCCGGCCGACAACTTCATCATCCGCGGCACGGCCTTCAACCAGGGCCTGCTGCTCAAGCATATGCTGCAAGAGCAGCAGGCCGACGGCCTGGGCGATCCCACGCAGGCGCACATGGTGGCCATCGATGCCCGCGCCCCGCTGTACGACGGCGGCATCTGCACGCGCATCGACTGCGTATCGCTGGGCGTGGTGGTGAACCGCGATGCCCAGCGCTTCTATGACGAGGGCGAGGACTTCTGGCCCAAGCGCTATGCGATCTGGGGCCGTCTGGTAGCCCAGCAGCCCGGCCAGATCGCCTACTCCATCATCGACAGCAAGGCCATAGGCCGCTTCATGCCGCCGGTGTTCCCCGGCGTGAAGGCCGATTCCCTGCCCGAGCTCGCGCAGAAGCTGGGTCTGGACGTGGACACCTTCATGGCCACGCTCGACGCCTACAACGGCAGCTGCAAGGTCGGCCATTTCGACCATACCGCGCTGGACGACTGCCACACCGAAGGCCTGGCTCCGGCCAAGACGCACTGGGCGCGCCCGCTCGACACCGGCCCCTACTACGGCTATGCGCTGCGCCCCGGCGTGACCTTCACCTATCTGGGCTTGAAGGTGGACGACACCTCCGCGGTGCGCTTCAAGGATCAACCCAGCCAGAACCTGTTCGTGGCCGGCGAGATGATGGCCGGCAATGTGCTGGGCAAGGGCTACACGGCCGGTGTGGGCATGTCGATCGGCACGGCCTTTGGCCGCATTGCCGGGCGCAATGCTGCTCTCGCGGCTGCCGGCAAACCCGCTATCCATGGCGCCGTAAAGGACTGAAATGAAACACCCCCTGAGCGGCTTCGCCGCTTCCCCCTCCCTCTTTGGGAGGGGGACAACGCCCTCGCTGCGGGGCGGCCCTTGCTCGGCGTCTCTGACTTGGAGCACGCCAGTTTCAAGTGATGCGAATCACGCTCAACATCATTGATACTGACATGCAAACCCTGAAATCCCTGCAAGAACTGGGCAAGGAAGCCCAGACCCTGGCCACCGGCAAGGTGATTCCCATCCTCCCCGCCCCAACGGAAACCGCTGCCGAAAGCGAAGTGGCGCGCGTGATGCAGATCTGCAATGCCTGCCGCTACTGCGAAGGCTTCTGCGCCGTGTTCCCGGCCATGACGCGCCGTCTGGAGTTCGGCAAGGCCGATGTGCATTACCTGGCCAATCTCTGCCACAACTGCGGCGCCTGCCTGCACGCCTGCCAGTACGCGCCGCCGCATGAATTCGGCATCAACATCCCCAAGGCCATGGCCGAAGTGCGCGGCCAGACCTATGCCGACTATGCCTGGCCGCCCGCCATGGGCACGCTGTATCAGAAGAACGGCCTGACCCTGTCCCTGGCACTGGTGGCCGGCCTCTTCCTGTTCCTGGCGCTGGCCGTCGCGGCGCAAGGCGGCATCGGCCAGTTGTGGAGCGGCAATCTGGGCAACAACTTCTACAACCTGTTCCCGCACAATCTGCTGGTCGGCATTTTTGCGCCGGTGTTCCTGTTCGTGGTCTTCGCGCTGTTCATGGGCGTGCGCCGCTTCTGGAAGGATGTGAAGCCCGCCACCAGCAATGTGGATGTCAGCGGCCCTGCCGCTGCCGAAGCCACGCACGACGTGCTGCGCCTGAAATACCTGGACGGCGGCCATGGCGACGGCTGCCACAACGAGGACGACGAGTACACGCTCAAGCGCCGCCGCTTCCACCACCTGACCTTCTACGGCTTCATGCTGTGCTTTGCGGCCACAGGCCTGGCCACGGTCTATCACTATGTCTTCGATCTGCCTGCTCCCTACGAGCTACCCAGCCTGCCCAAGATTCTGGGCGCCCTGGGCGGCGTGAGCCTGATGATCGGCACGGCCGGCCTCTGGATGCTGAACCGCGCACGCCATCCGCTGCATGGCGACGCCAGGCAAAAGCCCATGGACCTAGCCTTCATCGCCCTGCTGTTCCTGGTGGCCGCCAGCGGTCTTGCGCTATGGCTGGGCCGCGCCACGCCGGCGCTGGCACTGCTGCTGTGCCTGCACCTGGGCGCCGTGATTGCGCTGTTTGCCACCCTGCCCTACGGCAAGTTTGCCCACGGCGTGTTCCGCACGGCTGCACTGCTGCGCCACAACACCGAAAAGCGCGAGCCCAGCCCCATTGGCCTCGGCGCTGATTGAACGAAGCCCCATGACAGGCACGCCCGCCGTGCCTGCTTTCAAAAAAATCAGCCGGAATACCGGCATTCCTTTCCGACCAAGGAGACATCCCATGATGAACAAACGCCATTTCCTGCGCGCCACGGCCGTGGCCGCCTCTCTGCTGAGCCTGGGCTCGGCGGCACAGGCCGCTCCCGACTGGCTGCCCAACAAGCCCGTGACCCTGGTCGTGGGCTTTGCCGCAGGCGGCGCCGCCGACGCGGCGGCGCGCATGATTGCCAAGAAGCTGGGCGAGAACATCGGTCAGACCGTGGTGGTGGACAACAAGGGCGGCGCGGGCGGCAATATCGCCCACCAGTTCGTGGCCAAGGCACCGACCGACGGCTCGGTGCTGCTGTTCGGCTCCATCGGTCCCCTGACGATTGCGCCCCACATCATGAAGGTGGGCTACAACCCCTTCACCGACCTGGCACCCATCTCGGGCGGCGTGAACTTCCCCAATGTGCTGGTGGTGCACAAGGGCGCCGGCGTGAGGAACCTGGCCGAGTTCGTGGCCAAGGCCAAGAAGAGCCCCGGCAGCGTGGACTATGCCTCCACTGGCGCGGGCTCGGCCTCGCACCTGGCGGGCGAGCTGTTCAACCAGCGCGCTGGCGTGGAGATGGTTCACGTGCCCTACAAGGGCGGCGCGCCGGCCCTGCAGGACCTGCTTGGCGAGCGCGTCACCTCCTACTTTGCCGCGCCCCCGACGGCCCTGCCGCATGTCGAGACAGGCAAGCTGATTCCGCTGGCCACCACGGGTCTGACGCGCCCCGCCTATATGCCCAATATCCCCACCGTGGCCGAAGCGGGCTTCCCCGGCTTCGAGGCGCTGAACTGGTATGCCTTCGTCGCCCCCGGCAAGACCCCCACGCCCGTGCTGGATCGCTGGAACCTGGAAATCGTCAAGGTGCTCAAGGACCCCGGCGTGGCCGAGGCGCTCAAGGTCCACGGCCTGACGCCCCAGCCCACGACGCGGGCCGAGTTCGCGGCCTTCATGAAGAAGGAATACGAGCAATGGGGCAAGGTGGTCAAGGAACGCAAGATCACTCAGAACTGAGAGCACAACCCCGCTCGCGCCGATGCATAAGGCATGAGTGGGACGCAGTCAGGTCAGGCTGACGAGCAAGGGCATCGCCGACGGTGCCTCGTCGGCTGCACCGCCCCGCAGCGAGGCCGTCGCCCCTCCCGCGCAGCGAGAGAGGGCGCCGTGCAACGGGCGCCGTGCCACGGGGGAAGCCGTACAGCCGCTCAGACTGTGATGGGCTTTTTCTCCACGGGAGCCGCAAAGCCCACGCACAGACGGTTCCAGACATTGATGCAACCGATCGCGTAGCTGAGCTCCACGATCTCGCGCTCGCTGAAGTAGGGGCGCAGGGCCTCGAAGTCCTGCTGCCCGGGATGGGCCTGGCTCAGCTGGGTGCAGCGCTCGGCCCAATTCAGCGCGGCGCGCTCGCGCATCTCGAACAAGTCCACCTCGCGCCAGACCACCACGCTGTTGATGCGCTGCAGGTCCTCGCCGCGCGACAGCAGCTCGCGCACATGCATGTCCACGCAGAAGGCGCAGCCGTTGATCTGCGAGACGCGCAGATAGACCAGCTCCAGCAGCTGCACACCGAGGCTGGAGCGCGCGATCTGGGCGTTGAGGCCGGCCTGGGCCTTGTAGAGCTCGGGAGCCAGCGCACGGAAGTCCAGGCGCGGCGTGGGGATGGCAATAGGGCTGGCGGTGGGGTTGGCGATGTCGGCCATGTGAATACTCCTTGAGGGACGTTGCAGGCCCGCCCCTGCGGCCGGCCCATACCTCTTAGACGCGGCAGCTCTGCGGTTTGTGACAGGCCTCGTCATCCATCGCCTGACCATCAATAAACATAGCTGCTATCGCTCTGTATGAAACAAACTCAGCGATAAAACAATCTGAATTTGTTGACTGACTGGCGGTAACAGCTATTGTTTTCTTCGCCTTCTTCGACAGGCCCCGCCCATCAGGCAGCCGGCACCAGCACGCGGGTCAGCTTGTCCGGATTGCGCAGCGTGTAGATGCGCCGGATCAGTCCGTCCTCGACCAGCAGCGTCTGCACCGACTCCACCCGGCCGTCCACGCAGCGCACCAGACCCGGCAGGCCGTTGACCCGCGCCAGATGCAGGGTCTGCTCCTGCCCGTCGCGGCGCAGGCGCCGGGCCGTGGCGAAGTACAGCAGCGCCAGGCGGCGCCCGGTCTCCAGCACTCGGCCAAAGGATGCCACCTTGCCGCCACCGTCGCTGATCAGCGCAGCATCGGGCGCGAAGAGCGCCTGGATCTGCGCCAGATCGCCGCCCCGTGCAGCCTGGGCAAAGCGGCGCAACAGCTCGGCATGGGCTTGTGCGGGCGCCTCGAAGCGCGGCCGCCCGGCCTTCACATGGGCACGCGCGCGGTGCACCAGTTGGCGGCAGGCGGCCTCGCTGCGGCCCAGCGCCTGGGCTACTTCGGCGTAGTCGGCATCGAAGACCTCACGCAGCAAAAAGGCCGCGCGCTCCTCGGGCGTCAGTTGCTCCAGCACGAACAGCAGCGCCGTGGAGACATCGTGGGCCTGCTCCAGCAGCTCCTCGGCCGAGGGCGCGGCCTCGGTCCAGGGCTGGACCAGCGGCTCGGGCAGCCAGAAACCCGCATAGTGCTCGCGCTCCACGCGCAGGCGCCGCAGCCGGTCTATGGCCAGCCGCGTGGCCGTGGTCACCAGCCAGGCCTCGGGCTGGGCAATGGAGGTGCGCTCGCTGTCCTGCCAGCGCAGCCAGACATCCTGCACCAGATCCTCGGCTTCGGCGCGCTGGCCCAGCATGCGATAGGCCAGCCCGAACAGGCGCGGGCGATGGCGCTCGAAATCCTGCAGTCCCGCATCGGCGGGCGGCACAGTGTGGGAAGTGGGGCTCACGTGATGTCTCCTGCAAATAGGCCGGGCCAGCCACCCAGTGTGACAGGCACCAAGCCTTAGACGCAGCAGGTGCAGCTTTTGTGACAACGCAGCCCAATCCGCCAGAGCCCAGAGCAGGGACGCCAAGCAAGAGCCTGGCCAGCCGCGCCGCCCCACAGCGAAGGTCTCGTCCCCGGCGCATCCGCTCAGGGCGTGATTTTCAATCCACACGGGCTGCCGTCGCCTTGACGACGGCAGCCCAGCGCGTGATCTCGCGGTCGATATGGGCCTGCAGCGCCTCGGGCGTGGAGCCCACGGGCTCGTAGCCGCCAGCGGCCAGCTGGGCTTGCAGCGCGGGCTGGCGCAGGGCGGTGGCGATCTCGCGGCTCAGGTGCCGGGTGACTTCAGGCGGCGTGCCTGCCGGCGCGATGACGGCGTACCAGCCGGTCACGTCGAAGCCTGCCATGCCCTGTTCCTGGATGGTGGCCACCTCGGGCGCCAGTGCCGAGCGCTTCGGACTGGTGACGGCCAGCGCCTGCATGCGCCCGCTGCGGATGTGGGGCATGGAGGTGGAGATGCTGTCGAAGGTCAGGTCAATATCGCCAGCCAGCATGGCATTGACCACCCCCGCGCTGCCCTTGTAGGGAACGTGGGTCATGCGCACACCCGCCATGCTGGCAAAGTATTCGGCCGCCAGGTGGCCGGTGTTGCCGTTGCCCGCCGATCCGAAGCTGAGCTTGCCGGGGTTGGCCCTGGCCGCCTGGATGAGCTCCTGGATGTTCCTGGCGGGCAGCTTGCCGCTGGCCGCGACGATCATGGGCAGGTTGGCCACCAGGGACACGGGAGCGAAATCCTTGCGCGTGTCGTAGGACAGCTTGGGGTAGAGGCTGTCGTTGATGGCGTGGGCGGCCAGCACCATGAGCACGGTGTAGCCGTCCGGTTTGGCACGTGCCACGTACTGCGAGGCCAGCGTGCCGCCCGCGCCGCTCTTGTACTCCAGCACCACGGGCTGGCCCAGCTGCTGCTGCAGTTGCACGGCCAGCGGGCGGCCCAGCAGGTCGGCGCTGCCTCCGGGCGGATAGGGAATGACCAGCTGTATGGGCTTGGCCGGCCAGGCCTCGGCGGCCCGTGCGGCGGGCAGGGCTGTGGCGCAAAGGGCACTGGCGGCCAGGGCCAGGCAGATCAGCATGCGGCGGCGTGTGGACAGGGACATGGCGTGCTCTCGGTTCATGAAGAGGAAAAGGCCTCGGGCTGGTACTGCTCGCGCAGGGCACGCTTGAGCACCTTGCCGATCTCGCTGCGCGGAAGGCTGGCAGCCAGCCGCAGTTCGGCCACGCGCTGGGTCTTGCCCAGGCGGGCGTTGAGCCAGTCGCGCAGATGCGCAGCCAATGGCTCCGTGCCGGGCCGTGCCACGGCATAGGCCACGGGGGTTTCGCCCCATTGCTCGGAGGGCACGCCGATCACCGCGCATTCGGCCACCTGCGGGTGCTGCAGCAGCACGGACTCGATGTCGCTGGGGTAGACGTTGAAGCCCCCCGTGATGATCATGTCCTTCTTGCGGTCGCCCAGCACGATGAAACCGTCCTCGTCGAGCCTGCCCACGTCGCCGCTGCGGATGAAGCGCCGGCCTTCGGCGTCGAACCATTCGGCCTCGCGCGTCTTGTCGGGCAGGCCGTGGTAGCCGCTCATCATCCCGGCCGAGCGGCCCACGATCTCGCCCTGTTCGCCGGGCGGCAACTCGCGGCCGAGCTCATCGATGAAACGGATGTCGGCGCCGGGTCCGGGCCGGCCCACGGTGTGCAGCTTGCCCGGATGGTCATGGCAGTGCAGCTCGCAGCGCACGCCGCCCTCGGTCATGCCGTAGTACTCGATGAGCGCTCCCGGCCAGCGGCGCAGCACCTCGGCCTTGAGCGCGGGATGGAAGGGCGCGCTGGTACAGAACTTGTGCTGCAGGTGGCTCAGGTCGGCATCGTCGAACCCTGGGTACTGCATCAGCCGCTGGTATTGCACGGGCACCAGCATGGTGTGCGTGGCGCGGTGGCGCTCGGCCAGCTCCAGGTAGTGCCCGGCGTCGAACTTGCGCATCAGCACCAGGGTGCCGCCCAGGCCCAGCGTGGGCAGGGCCGCGACCAGGGTGGTGTTGGAGTACAGCGGCGTGGCGCACAGCGAGACGGCCGCAGGCCCGTAGCCGTTGACGATGGCCCGCTGCACATGAGCCCAGCGCATGGCCCAGGACTGGACGATGCCCTTGGGCACCCCGGTCGTGCCCGAGGAGTAGATAACGTTGAACGCCCAGTCTGGTCGGGGATCGATGGCGGCGGGCGTGCCTTGCTCCGCCAGCCACTGCGACCAGGGCGCGCCGGCTTCGGGTGCATCGTCCAGCGCCACGCATTGCAGGCCTATGCCTGGCTGCAGCGGCCATTGCAGGGCCGTCTCGCGGTCACGCAGCACCAGGCGCGCGCCGCAGTTGTTCAGCATGGCGCTCAGATGGCCGGCCGTGGCCGAAGGAGCCAGCGGCGCCACGGCCACGCCCGCGCGCAGCGCACCCAGGAAGGCCAGCATGTACTCGGGCGAGCTGCCCGCGCAGATGGCCACGACGTCGCCGGGGCCCAGGCCCTGGCGCTGCAGGCTCAGGGCGGCACGCTCCATACCATCCTGCAGCGCGGCGTAGTCCAGGCGCTGGTCGCCGAGCACCAGGGCGACGTGGCGCGGGCGCCGTGCAGCCTGGAAAGCGATCAGTTCCGGCAGCGAGCCAAAGCTCTGGCTCAAGACAGGGACAATGTCGTCTGGCATGGGAGGAGGCATGAGGGAAAAGTTATTCGAGCGACAGGCCGGCGGCCTTCACGATCTGGGCCCAGCTCTTGCGTTCCTGTGCGATGAAGGCGTCGTACTCGGCCGGCGTCTCGCCGCCGGGCATGCCGCCGAGGTCGGCGAAGCGCTGGCGCACATCGGGCGTCTGCATGGCGCGGCGGGCGGACTGCTGGATGCGTTCGACCACGGCATCGGGCGTGCCGGCCGGGGCCAGCAGACCGAACCAGGCCGTGACCTGCATGGGTACGCCGGCTTCGGCCATGGTCGGCACCTCGGGCAACTGGGTCGAACGTGTGGCGCTGGTGATGGCCAGGGCGCGGAACTTGCCGGCCTTGATGTGTGGCATGGAACTGGGCAGGTTGTCGATCATGTAGTCGACCTGCTGGCCCAGCAGGGCCGTGACGGCGGGTGCGGCGCCCGGAAAAGGCACCAGGGTGACCTCAATGCCGGCCTTCTGTCGGAACATCTCCGAAGACATATGGGGCGACTGGCCCACGCCCGAGGTGGAAACATTCAAGCGCCGCGTCCTGGCCTGCGCCACCAGCTCGCCCACGCTACGCACGGGCGAGTCCGCATGGACCACGAGGATGTTGGGCACGGAGATCACATTGGTGATGCCGCGCAGATCGCTCTCCTTGTAGCTCAACTGCCGGTAGAGGCTGAAATTGATGGCCACCGGGCCGATGTTGCCCATCAGCAGCGTATAGCCATCGGGCCTGGCGCGCGCCACCTGGGCCGTGCCGATGGAGCCCCCACCCCCGCCCTTGTTCTCCACCACCACCGGCGCACCCAGATCCTTGCCCATCTTCTCGGCCAGCACGCGCGCCGCGATGTCCGTGGTGCCACCCGCAGCGGCCGGCACGATGATGGTGATCGGCCGCTCAGGCCAGGCAGCCGCCAGCGCGGCACAAGGGACGGAAGTCAGGGCGGCCAGCAGGGCCAGCAAGCTGCGGCGGATGATCATGGGCAGTCTCCGGTTCACTGCCCGCAACGATAGAGAGCCCCGCGCCCCAGGGCACCAGGGTTTGACAGGAGAGCCGCTTCGCCATTCGGAAACCCGCGCTTAGGCGGGCTGGAATACGGGCTAGCCCGTTGCCGCAAAAGATGGCGCGCCCCAAACCTGGGACGGCAAGCAAGGGCCTCGCCGGCCGCGCCGCCCCGCAGCAAGGCCGTCGTCCCGTTGCACGTCGCCCCTTGGGGGAAGCGGCGCAGCCGCTCAGGGGGGACCTCAATACCCCACCGCGCACCCGTCCTTGCGCGGATCGGAACCCGCGATGTAGTGCTCGCCATCGCGCAGCACCAGTTGCGCGCCGCCAAAGGCGAACACGCCATGGCCGGCCTCGACGCTGACCTCATGGCCGCGTGCGCGCAGCTGCTCAACCACGGCGGCATCGAAGGACGGCTCCACGGCCACGCCCTTGCCGCCGGTCACGCGCCAGCGCGGCGCATCGGCCGCAGCCTGCGGGTTCTGGCCGTAGCGCAGCACGCGCAGCGCCATCTGCAGATGGCCCTGGCTCTGCATGGGTCCGCCCATGACGCCGAACGCCATTTGCGGCCTGCCGTCGGCATGCATGGCAAAGGCCGGAATGATGGTGTGCGAGGGGCGCTTGCGCGGGCCGACCTGATTGGCATGACCGGCCTCGGTGGTAAAGCCATGGCCGCGGTTCTGCAGGCTGATGCCGGTGCCCGGCACGACCACGCCCGAGCCGAAGCCCATGTAGTTGGACTGGATGAAGGAGACCATCATGCCGCTGGCATCGGCCGCAGCCAGATAGACCGTGCCGCCGGGACGCGGTGCGCCATAGCTGGGCAGGCTGGCCTTGTCACGGTCAATGAGCTGGGCGCGCTCGCGCAGATAGCCACGGTCCAGCAGCTGCGCGGGGGTGACGCGCATATGGTCCAGGTCGGCGTTGTACTGGTGCAGATCGGCAAAAGCCAGCTTCATGGCCTCGATCTGCAGGTGCACGCTGTCCACGCCGTCGAGGTCTTGCTTGCCCACGCCCAGCTCGTCCAGCATGCCCAGCGCCATCAGCGCCGCAATGCCCTGGCCGTTGGGCGGAATCTCGTGGATCACCGAATCGCCAAACTTCTGCGACACCGTTCCCACCCAGTCGGCCTGATGCTCGGCCAGGTCTTCCTCGCTCATCACGCCGCCACAGGCCCGTGCATGCTCGACCATCTTCCTGGCCAGCGCGCCTCGGTAAAAGGACTCGCCCAGGGTCTCGGCAATCTCTTCCAGCGTGCGCGCATGGGCTTCGCTCCTGAACACCTCACCGGCCCGGGGAGCGCGGCCGCCAGGCAGAAAGCACTCGGCAAAGCCGGGCTGGTCGCCCAGTTTCTTGCCGCCCAGCTCCCACAGCGTGGCAATCGTGGGCGAGACCGGGAAACCGTTGCGTGCATAGTCGATGGCGGGCTGGGCCACCTGCGCGAAGGGCAGCTTGCTGAAGCGCTTGGACAGCGCCACCCAGGCCGACACGGCGCCGGGCACGGTCACGGCATTCCAGCCCTTTTCCGGAATGCCGCCGAGCTGGGCAAAGTAGTCGGGCGTCCAGCCCGCAGGCGAGCGGCCCGAGGCGTTGAGGCCGTGCAGCTCCTTGCCGTCCCAGACGATGGCAAAGCCGTCGCTGCCGATGCCGCAGCCCGTGGGTTCGACCACGGTCAGCGTCATCGCCGCGGCCAGCGCCGCATCCACGGCGTTGCCGCCGGCCTGCAGCATGGAGAGGCCGGCCTGCGCGGCCAGCGGCTGCGAAGTGCTGACCACATTGCGCCCCAGCACCGGCGAGCGGTGCGAGGCATAGGGAAGCGTCCAGTCCTTGACGAGGTTGGTCATATCTAAGTCCGATCAGTGATTCATGGGCGCCGCGCTTAACGCTTCAAACTGGCGCGCCCCAGGCCAGAGGCATCGAGCAAGAGCCGCCTCACGGCGGGAGGCGCCTAGCCGAGGATGCCGTCCCCCGGCGCAGCCGCACAGGGGGTTGCATATGTCATTCCAAAGTAATGTGGTTGTCCCTGATGACCTTGGCCCAGCGCGCGCTGTCGGCCTGCACCATGGCAGCGAACTGCGCGGGCGTCTGCGGCTTGGCGGGCTCCACGCCCTGCTTGGCCAGGCTGGCGATCACCTCGGGATTCTGGATGGCGCGGTTGAAGGCCTGGTTGATCCGGCCGACCAGCTCGGGCTTCATGCCGGCCGGGCCGTAGACGCCGAACCAGGTGACCGAGGAATAGCCTGGCAGGCCCGATTCGGCCACCGTGGGCAGATTCGGAGCCAGCGTGCTGCGCCTGTCGCCGGTCACGGCCAGGGCACGCAGGCGGCCGCTGGCCACATGGGGCATGCCCGTGGGGATGGAATCGAACAGCAGATGCACCTGGCCTGCCGCCAGATCGGTGATCGATTGCGCCGTGCCCTTGTAGGGCACATGGGCGAGCTGTATGCCGGCCTGCGCGGCAAAGGCGGCGGTGTTCAGGTGCACGATGGTGCCGTTGCCGCTGGTGGCGTAATTGAGCTTGCCGGGATTGGCCCTGGCATAGGCAATCAGCTCCTGCACGCTCTTGACCGGCAGCGAGGGCGTGACGAGCAGCACGCTGGCCGCGTCGGCCGTGTGCGCGATGGGACTGAAATCCTTGTCCGCCTTGTAGGCCAGCCTGGGCATCAGATGCGGCGAAATCGCATGCGTGCTGCTGGTGGTGAACAGCAGGGTGTAACCGTCGGCCGCCGCCTTGGCGGCCTCGGCCGTGCCTATGGTGCCGCCGGCGCCGGGCCGGTTGTCTATGACCAGCTGCTGGCCCAGCTCCTGCGATACGCGCTGCGCGATCACGCGTGCCACCAGATCGGTCGCGCCGCTGGCCGGAAACGGCACGATCACCCGTACCGGTCGGCCGGGCCAGGCAGCCTCGCCCTGGGCCAGGGCCGGCAAGACCAGCAAACCACCGGCCAAGACCGTTGCGGCCTGGAGCCACTGTCGGCGCGTCGTTGAAACAGTAAACCGTGCCCGCATGGCAACTCCCGGTGAAATGACAGCTTGTTCGAAAGAGGTCGCCGCTGCCCGGCAACCATCGAACGGGACATCTTAGAAAGCCAAGGCATTTGCCGCTATCGGCAAATTTGCAAGCCATCATTGCCAAAACAGCAAACCGATCACAATGGTGGTTTGCTTTCACCGACTGCCATGCCCGAGTCCCGCCATTTGCTGCTCCAAGACACCGCGCTGCGCTACTTCCACGAAGTCGCGCAATGCGGCTCGCTGACCGAGGCTTCGGCAAGACTGCATGTGGCGGCCTCGGCCATCAGCCGCCAGATTGCGGCATTGGAGGCGCGGCTGGGCACGCCGCTGTTCGAGCGCCACCCGCGCGGCATGGTACTCAACGCCGCCGGCGAGATCCTCGCCGATCATGCGCGCCGCTCGGGGCTGGACGCCGAGCGCGCACTCGACGAGATCAAGGCCTTGCAGGGCCTGCGCAGCGGCAAGGTGCGCATCGCCAGCTCCGACGCCTTCGCCAGCGAATTTCTGCCGCGCCTGTGCGCGGCCTTTCAGCGCGAGCACGGCGGCATCGTCTTCGAGGTGACGGTGCTGCCAACGCCCGAAGTATCCGATGCCGTGCGCACCGGCATGGCCGACATAGGCCTGTGCTTCAGCCGGGCCCCCGAGCCAGGCATCGCCGTCGCCTGCCGCGTGGCCGCGCCCGTGCTGGCGCTGGTGGCATCCGGCCATGAACTGGCGCAGGAGCGCAGCGTGGCACTGGCAAGGCTGGTGCGTTATCCGCTGGCATTGACACCACCCAGCACGGCCGTACGCCAGTTGCTGGATGCAGCCTGCAGCCGCCAGGGACTGATGCTGGCGCCGGCCCTGGAGAGCAATCACGGCAAGACGCTGCTGAACTTTGCGGCCCAGGGCACGGCGGTTGCCGTGGCCAGCGAAATCGCCGCCCGCGACATGGTGGCCACAGGCGCGCTCGTGGCCGTGGCGCTCAGCGACCGCGGCATGGATCTGCGCGATATCGAGGTGCAGACCCTGGCCGGCCGCACGCTGCCGCATGCGGCGCAGTCCTTTCTGGAGCTTTTGCAGCTGCGCCTGCCCGCAGCCTGGTGATACCGACTCAATCCGCCTTGGGGCGCAGCACCAGCCATAGCGACAGCGCAATCAGCCCGCCACCCATGGCATGAGCGATGGTCAAGGACTCATCGAGCAGGGCCCAGCCCCAGAGCACGGCAAACACGGGCACGATAAAGGTCACGGTCAGCGCCTTTTGCGGGCCTTCATCGGCAATCAGCCGGAAATACAACACATAGGCCAGAGCCGTGCTCAGCAAGCCCAGCAGCGCCACATTGCCCCATGCCAGCAGCGGAGCGGCCTGCAGCCTGGCCAGCATGCCGGGCTCCAGCGCCATGTCGATGAGCAGCGCCGGCGTCAGCACCATCAGCGCACCGAGCTGGCTGATGAAAACGGCAACGCGCGTGTCCACGCACGCATTGGCACCGGCCAGCCTGAGCGTCAGATAGCTAGAAAACGCATAGCAGACCGTGGCCACAAAACAGGCAGCCATGCCTCCCAGCACGGCACTGCCGAGATCCAGCGGCCCGGCCTGGGCCAGCACCGCCACGCCGCCAATCCCCAGCAGCACCGCCACCACACGCGCGGGCGTGATCGCCTCGGCAAACACCAGCGCTCCCACCACGGTCGCAACCAGAGGCGTGGTGGCATTGAAGATGGCGCTATAGCCCGATGGCAGCACCTGGGCCGCCAGCGCGTACATGAGAAAGGGGATGCCGGAATTGATGACACCCAGCCCCAGCAAGGACCAAAGATAGCGTCCTAGCCTGGGCCGGTAGCCCATGGCAAACAACGCCGCGCCAAGGCCCAGCGCCGAAAACAGGCCGCGTCCCACGGCCGTGGGCACGGCCCCCAGATGGGGTACGGCCACGCGCATGAATAAAAAACTGCCGCCCCAGAGGGCGGCCAGTGTCATGAGTCGAATCAGGCTGGCTACAGACATACAGGGCATTGTGCACAGCCCCGGCCTGCACGCCTGTCACAACTGCCGAATGCCAATATCAGTGAATCTGCACCAGCACATCGTCCAGCGTGGCACCGGCCTCTTCGGGTACCGGGCGCGTCAGCTGCGGCACCTTGTAGATGCTGGCATCGGCATGAATCAGGCCTATGTCATAGCGCTGGCCGGCCAGATAATCGCCCACCGACTCCAGCACGATGGGGCTGCGATGCAGATGCTCGGTGGCCTTGAGCTCATCGAGCGAGAGCCAGACGCTGCGCACGATGCCGTCGTCCAGATGGCGCTGGGCATGGTGCATGCCCAGATCGCCCGTGAAGGCGAAGCGCAGATAGGTGATGTCCGAGCCCGTGCGCGTGCGCACAAAGCGGTTCATGTAGATGCCGACCAGGGCCGTGGGCGTGAAGCTGTAGGCCGTCTCTTCCATGACTTCGCGCACACAGGCATCGACAGGGCTTTCGGAAGGGTCGAGATGACCGGCCGGCGTGTTCAGACGCAGTCCATCCGCCGTTTGTTCTTCCACCAGCAAAAAACGGCCATCGCGTTCGATGATGGCCGAGACAGTCACATTGGGTTTCCAGCGATTGGGCATGGCCGGCATTATCCTTGTCCCAACCCGACGATGTGTCAGATAAATCCCACCATATAGAGCGCTCCTTCGCCGTAACTGGCCAAATGTTGCTGCTGCGCAGCATTTGTCACGGATTCGACCACATAGCCTTGACGCTCCCAGTAAAGCCGCGAACCCTGCACCGAAACCAGTGCCGTGCGCTGCACGCCGCGCGCTCTGGCCTGCGCCTTCAGGATCTGGACCATGCGCCGCGCCAGGCCCTGGCCGGCTGCAGCCTCGGACACGGCCATATCGTGCAGATAGAGCACGCTGGCGTCGTCATATTCGGCAAAGTCGCCGTTGAGCGGCGTGATGGCTCCGGGGCGCGACCAATAGGCTGCCAGATAGGCCACCAGCTCCCCGCCCTGCTCGGCCGCCCAGGAACAATGCCCGGCCGTCCGCAAACGGCGCACAAACACCTCGCGCGGCTCGGCAAAGTCCGCACCATAGCAATGCTGCTGTATGCGCATCACGGCATCCACATCGTCCGCTCCCAGCGCGCGCAGCTGGATTGGCATCGACTCCGTCATCAAAAACTCTCAAATCAATAGCTGTCAACGCTTATCAGTCAAAGACTGACAGCCAATTTCAATCAAAATCCGGCACATAGCTTAGCAAGCCGTTCATCTCGCAGCAGTCTGTAGGCGCTATCGCAATGGTAATGATTCTCAATTGGAAATGCATCGCCATCCTCCCTACCATTCATTCATCGCACAGGGAGAAACAGATGACACGCTTGATCAAGACATTGCGCCAGAACCAGCTCACGCTGACCAAGACCGCCAGCTACTACGTGATACACATCACCGTGGCCGCCTGCGTCGCCTATGCCGTGACCGGCAATCTGATTGCTTCGCTGACGCTGAGCCTGCTCGAGCCCACGGTCCAGGCCTTTGCCTTCTTCTTCCATGAAAAAATCTGGGAGCGCCGCCTGAAGAAACGCGAGCAGCAAGCGCTTGCCGGACAGGCACTGAGCGCCTGAGAGCCGTCCATGAACGCCGACCACCCCACCACTTTTGCGCAATGGCTGCTGCAGTCCCTGGCCATGCTGGGCGACTGCAACGGCCATCTTCGCGATCTGTAGAAATCATGTGCACAAGCCTTTTGATAAGCCATGGGTAAATCTTGAATATCCCAGGCTCTTTGTGAGCTTCTGATCATTCACGCCAGGAAATCATCCGAACCTGACTCTCCGGCATCAGAAAATACTGTGGATAAGTCATGCTGAAGATGCCAATTCGGACTCGCGCCCATGGGTTTGCGGCTATTTGCCAAACCGGGCCCAAGGCCAACAATGGCCGGGAATCCAAGGAGTTCCCATGCAGCTTGCAGACCGCCAGACATCCGCAGACCTCGCGCGCCACGACGAACAATGGCTGAGCGCCCACTGGATGCCGTTCACCGGCAACCGCAACTTCAAGGCCAGGCCCCGCATCATCACGGGCGCACAGGGCGCCTACTACAGCGATGCCGATGGCCGGCGCATTTTCGACGGCCTCTCGGGCCTGTGGTGCTCGGGGCTGGGCCATGGCCGCCGCGAGATCGCCGAGGCCATTGGCAAGGCCGCGCTGCAGCTCGATTACGCTCCCGCCTTCCAGTTCGGCCACCCGGCCTCGTTCGAGCTTGCCAACCGCATCGTGGCACTGATGCCCCAGGGGCTTGAGCATGTGTTCTTCACCGGCTCGGGCTCGGAAGCGGCCGACACCTCGCTGAAAATGGCGCGCGCCTACTGGCGCGCCAGGGGCCAGGGCAGCAAGACCCGACTGATCGGGCGCGAGAAGGGCTATCACGGCGTGAACTTTGGCGGCATCTCGGTGGGCGGCATGGGGGGCAACCGCAAGATGTTCGGCCAAGGGGTCGAAGCCGACCATCTGCCGCACACCCAGCCGCCACCCGGTTCGTTCTTCAAGGGCCAGCCCCAGACAGACGGACGCGCCCTGG
Source organism: Comamonas sp. HJ-2 (assembly GCF_053615495.1). Classification (NCBI taxonomy): domain Bacteria; kingdom Pseudomonadati; phylum Pseudomonadota; class Betaproteobacteria; order Burkholderiales; family Comamonadaceae; genus Comamonas; species Comamonas sp. HJ-2. The sequence continues at coordinate 156,371 of NZ_JBSIFD010000003.1, forward strand.
CAGACCGGCTGCTCGATCTGATCGCCCTGCATGACGCCAGCAATATCGCCGCCGTGATCGTGGAGCCCATGTCGGGCTCGGGCGGGGTGGTGATTCCGCCCACCGGCTATCTGCAGCGTTTGCGCGAGATCTGCACCCAGCACGACATCCTGCTGATCTTCGACGAGGTCATCACGGGCTTTGGCCGCCTCGGAGCGATGACGGCGGCCGAGGCCTTTGGCGTGACGCCGGACATCATGAATATCGCCAAGCAGGTCAGCAACGGCGCCCAACCGCTGGGAGCCTGCATGGTCACGCCCGCCATCTATAAGCAGTTCATGGCGGCCGGCGGGCCGGAGTACATGCTGGAATTTGCCCACGGCTATACCTATTCGGCCCATCCCGTGGCCTGCGCGGCAGCCATTGCGGCACTGGATCTGCTGCAGCGCGAAGACGGCCCGGGCCGCGTGCGCGCGCTGGCCCCCTTCTTCGAGCAGGCCGTGCACAGCCTCAAGGACGCCAGGCATGTGCTGGACATCCGCAATATCGGCCTGGCGGCGGGCATCACGATTGCATCCCTGCCTGGCGAGCCCGCCAGGCGCCCTTATGAGATCGCCATGAAATGCTGGGAGGCCGGCTTCTATGTGCGCTACGGCGGCGACACGATTCAGCTGGCACCGCCCTTCATCAGCGAACAGGCCGAGATCGAGCGGCTGATTAACGCACTCGGCGATGCGCTGCAGGCCACCGATTGAACTACTAAATCAATAGCTTCAATCGCTTTTCCCAAAAGCGATTGAAGCCTTTTTATCCAAGTTCAGGAGAGCTGTGCCGCCAGGGCTTCGAATTCGGCGACAGGCACTTCTTCCGCGCGGCGCTGCAGATCGAACTCGCCGGCAAAGCCCTTGGCTTCCAGCCACTTGCCCAGGGTGTTGCGCAGGATCTTGCGGCGCTGGCTGAAAGCGACCTGCACCAGCTCTTCCAGCAGCTTGGGATCGAGATCCGCAGGCTGCTCGCGCGGAATCATGCGCACCACGGCACTGTCGACCTTGGGAGGCGGATTGAAGCTGCCCGGCGGCACGAACAGCACATCTTCCATGGCGTAGCGCCACTGCAGCATCACCGACAGACGGCCGTAGGCCGAGGTGCCGGCGTCCGCCACCATGCGGTCTATGACCTCTTTTTGCAGCATGAAGTGCTGATCCTGCACCACATCCACCTGCTCCAGCAGATGGAAAAGAATGGGGCTGGAGATGTTGTAGGGCAGATTGCCGACCACGCGCAACTTGGCCACGCCCAGCCGCGCAGCCAGCGCGCGGAAGTCCACCTTGAGCACATCGGACTCGACTACGTCGAGATCGTCGCGCAGACGCAGACGGGCCGCCAGGTCCCGGTCCAGCTCGATCACGGTGAGCTTGCCCAGGCGCTCGACCAGGGGCTGGGACAGCGCCATCAGGCCGGGGCCGATCTCGACCATGGGTTCGCCCGCCTTGGGGTCGATGGCCTGGACGATGTTGTCGATGATGGCGCCGTCGGTCAGGAAATTCTGGCCGAAGCGCTTGCGGGGAATATGTTTCATGAATGCGAAAGCGGTGCCTGGGCACCGCTTGGAATGAGGGGGAGCTCCGATGCCCGGTGCGCAATGATGACACTACCGGGCACTTCAAGCGGATTGAATGGGCTTATTGGGGTGGCTCGCGGTATTCCACAAAGGCCTTGCCGCGCAGCTCCTTGAGCCAGGTTTCGTAGTCCTGCTCGGCCTTGCGCTCGCGCACCACGTTGCGCACCATTTCGCGCTGCTCGCGCTCGGTGAGCTTTTCCTGGCGGCGCTCGATCAGCTGGATCAGGTGCACGCCGAAACGCGACACCACGGGGTTGCTGATCTGGCCCGGCTGCAGGTTGTCGAGCACGCGTTCGAACTCGGGCACGAACTGGCCGGGCGAGGACCAGCCCAGATCACCGCCGTTGCGCGCGCTGCCGTCCTTGGAGAACTCCTGGGCCAGTTGCTGGAAGGTGGCCTGACCGGCTTCCACACGACGCTTGTAGTCCTCCAGACGCTTGGCCGCCTGGGCTTCGGTCATGCCATCGCCTACGGTCAGCAGAATATGGCGGGCGTGGTTCTGAGTGATGTATACAGGTGCTCCGGCCTGAGATTTTTCCAGCACCTTGAGCACGTGGAAACCAGCGCCCGAACGAAACGGACCGACGATGGCACCGACTGCCGAATTGCCCACCTGCTGAGAAAACAGCTCGGGGTAATCGCTCATGGGGCGCATGCCCATGGCGCCGCCACCCTGACCGTTGGGGACATCCGAAAACTCGCGCACGGCAGCGATGAAGTCGGGGTTCTTGCGAGCGGCTTCTGCCGCCTGCTTGGCCTTGGCCTCGCGCTCCGCCACCACGGCAGGGCTGGCGTTTTCAGGCACGGTGATCAGGATGTGGCCCAGATTGGCTGCGGCACCCGCAGCCGCATCGCCTGGGCGCTTCTGGTCCTTGAGATAGCGATCGATGTCTGCTTCCCCGACCTTGACGCGACCGTCCACATCACGCTCGCGCACACGCTGCATCAGCATCTGGTTGCGAATCTCCGAACGGAACTGCGCTTCGGAAATCCCTTCGGCCTTCAGGCGCGACACCAGGCCGGCCTTGTCGGTATTGTTCTGGCGCGCCACATTGGCCACGGCCTGATCGACCGTCATGTTGTCAATGTTGATGCCCGTGTCCTTGGCTTCCTGCAACTGCACACGCTCGACAATCAGGCGCTCCAGAACCTGGCGGGCCAGCTCTCTCTGGGACGGCAACTGCCCGCCCTGCTCGGTCACATTCTGCGCAACGCGCTCCATGCGCGCACGCACTTCGTTATTGGTGATGGGTTCGGAATTGACCACGGCCACGATGTAATCGGCCGAGCGAACACCCTGTGCAGCTACCGGAGCCTGGCGCCCCGAGGGCTGGGCCGTCGCCTCCAATGCGCGCGAGATGGAGGAGTCATTGCCAGCCTTGGCCTTGCTGCCGAGGCTCTTCAGGCCCTGGGCCTGCACACCGGCAGCCATTACAGCCAGTGCCACGGCAACAGCACATGCATTGGATGTCTTGGAGAAAAAACGCATGAAAAAAGCCTTGATTAATCGTAATTGGTAAAGCGGCTGGGCGGAGTCACCGCCTCACGCAAATATTGATAGCGCGGCACATTCTGCTTGAGGCTGGAGGTGGGATCGGCACCAAAACTCAGGCGCGAGAAGCCCACGAACTCCATCTGGAACAGCAGACGCAGATTCGACTGGATGACCGAGCTTTGCAGGCGTTCCAGCACCACACGGCCAATCCAGCAGCAACCGTCGTATTCCAGGCCGACCACGGTATCCACCAGCTTGTTGTCCTTGATGGAGTAGTTGAGGCGACCCACGGCATACCAGCGGCCACCGCCCTGGCCGCGACCGGCGCCCAGTTCCTTGCCCTTGTCGCCCCAGAGGTCGTTGATGGGCCATTGCCAGCCCACGTCCACCAGTTCGCTGGAGGGTTTCTTGGTGACCGTATCCAGCTGCGTGCGGTAACCGATGTTGAAGGTGCGATAGTTGCCCGGGCTGTAACGCGCCGTGGCCGTGGTACGCACCGTGCGATTCAAGTCCTTGTTGTACTGGGTCGTGCCTTCCAGCGACCACTTGTCGGTCCAGTTGAAAGCCGCACCCAGCAGGATATCGGACAGCTTGCTGGTAGCAGCCACCTCACCGGGCAGCAGCACGCGCTGATCGGACAGGCGAACGCGCTGGGCCACGGCGAGCTTGAGCTTTTCCGCACCGCTTTCGGGGTCGATGAAGCGTGAGGTCGCGCCCAGCGTCATCAGATGGTTGTCGGCAATGCGGTCCTGACCGACATAGTCGTTCTCGGAAAAAATACTCGCGAAGTTGAAATCGCTGCGACCCGTATCGTAGAGCGGCAGCATGCTCTGATCGCGATAGGGCGTATAGGTATAGAAGGCTCGGGGTTCGAAGGTCTGCAACAGATTCTTGCCGAACCAGGAGGTGTCGCGCTCGAAGATCAGGCCGCTGTCCAGGCTGAAGGTGGGCAGAGTGCGGTTGGCGCTCTTGCTGCCGTTGCTCATCAGCTGATCGGCCTGATACATGGAGGTATGCAACATCAGCTTGGGCGTGATGAAGGCGCCGGGAGACAGAAATGGCCGGCTCAGTTGCGCCTGCACATAGCTACGCTGGCCATTGTTGCCGACCTGACCCGTGATGGGGCGAATCAGCTCGAAGCGTGTGGTGTCGGCCACCACGGAGAAATCCAGCCCATGCGGCAGGTCCAGCGGCGTATAGCGGTACTGCAGCTGCGGCACCACACTGTAGGGCGGCGCAATCGGCGAAGTCACATCCTGCTGCACCTGATAGCGCAGCACATTGAGGCTCAGCACCCCATCGCCCTTGGCCCAGCTCAGATTGGCCGTGCTGGGCAGCAGGCGCTGGCGCAGCGCCACGGGAGCCAGGCGGAAGTCGCGCCAGTAATCACCGTCGCTGACGCGGTTCAGATTGAGGCTCAGCCCCAGACCGCCAATCGGCGTGCTGAAGTTCGTACGATGCTGCCAGGAGTAGCCCCAGCGATCGCGGTTGCGCAGATTGTCGCCCGGCATGTAGCTGGCATAGGTCTCGCCCGAGTAGCTGGGCTCCAGATAGCGGAACTGTCCCGTCAGGTTCACACCGCGCTTGGTCATCAGCGAGGGCGTGATGGTCATATCGCGATTGGGTGCGATATTCCAGTAATAAGGCTGCGAGTACTCGATGCCGCCAAGCTTGTCCATGCCTATCATGGGCGGCAGCAGGCCCGATTTGCGCTTGTCCGAGAGCGGAAAGCTCATGCGCGGCACGGGCAGAACGGTCACACCCTTGAACTGCAATCTGGCGCCTTCGGCCACGCCCACCTCTTCATCCATGTCCAGATGAATGGTCCTGGCCTTAAGCACCCAGCTCGGCTCCCAGCTGGCCTCGTCATCGCGCTGACAAGTGGTGTAGGTGGCGTCATGGACGACCGAACGATCCTTGTCGATGAAATCCACTCGCGAGGACTCGCCATGGCCGCCCGTGGCCAGAAAGCGATAGTTGGCATTGTCGAACTGGCCCTTGAAGGCATCCATCTGCAGGTCCAGCGCTGTTCCCTCATAGACATTGCCGGCCTGGTTGATGTGGACCGAGCCCACGGCGTTGATCCTGTCGTCCGGCACCGCATAGTCGAGCTTGTCCGCTCGGATCATGGTGTCGCCGCGGCGCAACTCGGCATCGCCATGGACCGAGGCCTTGATATCGGGCTGACCGGACAGGCTGTCACCTTTGATATAGCTGGGCTGCTGGTCGCGCACTTCCTGAGGATAGCTCTCCTGTAACAGGCTGCTGGACTTGAGTTCCAGGGCTGGCAACTCGCCCGCAACGTTGGCGGAGGACGACGCTGTCGTTTCGGCCGACTGGGCATAGGCCTGCATGCCAGCACCCGCCCATGCCAGTGCCACAGCCCATGCCAGAGGACGAATCACCGGCCGAGCAGCTCCCGCACGCGTCGAACGGGCAGGGCAGGCAGGTAGGAAATCTCGCGGATGGGATGGGGATTGCACGATGATCTTGAACGTCAAAAGCGCGCGTGCCCTGGCACACGTCAACATAAAACCGAGAGCCTAGCACCACTGTCCACAGATGCGGCGGCATCGGTTTGTAAAATCCGATTATCCATGACCGCTCCTATCACCCCCACAGTTGGCGTTGCCTGGGCAGATTCTGCCCGCCACGCCGCATTCGACGCCTGGCTGGCACCGCTGGCTCAAAAGCACCAGTTGCTTCCCGCAACCCTGCGCCCCGCTTCGGCCGATGCGAGCTTTCGCCGCTATCTGCGCCTGGATCGCAGCGATGGAAGCAGCCTGATCGTCATGGACGCGCCGCCAGACAAGGAAGATTGCGCGCCTTTTGCCAAGGTTCAGGGCCTGATGAACCAGGCCGGCCTGTGCGTGCCGCAGATCCTGGACTGGGATGCCGTTCATGGCTTCATGCTGCTCAGCGACCTGGGCGGCCAGACCGTCATCGAGGCTCTGAACCCCGAAAAACCCCAGGATGCCGAAGCCTGGTACCGCTCGGCCATCGAGGTGCTGCTGGACTGGCAACTGGCCTCCAAGGCCGGCAATACCGGCAGCTTGCCTCTCTATGACGAGGCCCTGCTGCGCCGCGAGCTGCAGCTGTTTCCCGACTGGTACATCGCCAAGCACCGCCAGTTCACGCTGGACGACAAGCAGCAGGCCCTGCTCGGCAAGACCTTCGATCAGATCGTCGCCCACAATCTGCAGGCTCCCAGCGTCTATGTGCACCGTGACTTCATGATGCGCAACCTGATGCAGCCTGTGGCAAGCGGCGCGCCGCTGGGCGTGCTGGACTTCCAGGATGCCGTCTACGGCCCCATCACCTATGACATCGCCAGCCTGCTGCGAGATGCCTTCATCAGCTGGGAAGAGGACTTCATCATCGACATCACCATCCGTTACTGGGAAAAGGCCCGCAAGGCCGGCCTGTTGGGCGCCAACAGCACCAGCGGCTGGGGTGATGACTTCGGCGAGTTCTACCGTGGGGTTGAATGGATGGGTCTGCAGCGCCACCTCAAGGTTGCGGGTATCTTTGCGCGCCTGACGCTGCGCGACGGCAAGCCCAAGTATCTGGCCGATGCGCCTCGTTTCATCCACTACATCCGATCCACCTGCAACCGCTACCGCGCGCTGGGCCCGTTCCTTAAATTGATCGACGAGATCGAGGGTATCCAGACGCAGGTCGGTTACGCCTACGGGCGGATGTGAACACCCCCCCTGAGCCGCTTTGCGGCTTCCCCCCTCTCTGCTTCGCGGAGGGGGACGACACCAGTGCTGCGGGGCGGCCCTTGCGCGGTGTCCCTAGGTTAGAGGGTGCCAGTTTTACAGGCTGCGAAGCAGCTCTAACCGCAAGTAACAAATATCAATTTCCCCTATGCCGCGCTATCACTGCCCTATTCCACTGTACATCGGCAACGAGCTGGACCTGCCTGCAGGTGCCGCCCGCCATGTGCAGGTGCTGCGCCACCAGCCCGGCGATGTCATCACCCTGTTTGAGGGCCAGACCGGCAACGGTTTTACCGGCGGCGAGTTCCAGGCGACCATCACCCACATGGGCCGCAGCGATGTGGGCGTGCGCGTGGACAGCCACAGCCCCGCCGAGCGCGAAGCCGCACGTGCCGTGCACCTGGTCGTCGGCATGCCCGCCAACGAGCGCATGGACTGGCTGGTGGAAAAAGCCACCGAGCTGGGTGTCGCCAGCATCCAGCCCGTGATGGCGGCGCGCAGCGTGCTCAAGCTCAAGGGCGACCGCGCCGACAAAAAGATCGAGCGCTGGCAGTCGATTGCCGTCTCGGCCTGCGAGCAATGCGGTCGCAACCAGGTACCCGTGATTCACGCTCCCCTGCCGCTGGCCGACTGGCTGCGCAGCAAGGATGCCCCTGCCACCGATGCGACGCGTCTGGTGCTGTCGCTGCGCGAAGGCAATCAACCGCTGCGTACTGCCGCCGGCGATGCTCAGGCAGTATGGGTGCTGCATGGCCCCGAAGGGGGCCTGACCGCCCAGGAAGAAGACTGGGCACTGGAGCAGGGCTGGAAGCCTGCCAGCCTCGGCTCCCGCGTGCTGCGCGCTGAAACGGCATCTGTTGCCGCCCTGTCCCTGCTGGCCCTGGAGTAAATCAATGAGCAGCTGTCATCTCTCTCTGGCCAAGCCCGAGTTTTATCTGCAGAACTTTCGCGTTGAGGCTCCCGAGCCCAGGCCCGAAAGCATCATCACCCCGCGCCGCCTCGGCTGCATCATCATCAACGCTGCCACAGAGTCCTCTGCAACGCTCTTGGGACGTACGTTTACAGCTCCTGAAGAAGGAGCACCCGCACTGCCGGTGGAACGGCTGCTGGTGCCGGCCAGCTTCGGTCTGGTGCCGCACTGGGTCAAATCGGCCTCGGACGGCCGCCTGCGCGCGCTCAAGCTGGTGAATGCAAAAATCGACAATCTGACCACGGGAACGGCCTTTCGCGATGCCTGGCTGGCAGGCCAGCGCTGCATCGTGCCGCTGCAGGCCTTTCAGGTCGACGACCTGCGCCCCGGCAAGCCCCTGCCGACCCGTATCACCCGCGTGGACAACCAGCCCATGGGCGCCGCCGGCGTCTGGGCGCGCTGGGTGGGCGAGGACGGCGAGGTCATCGTCAGCTACGCCCTCATCACCATCAATGCCAATGCCCATGCGCTGATGAACCGCTACGGCCAGCCCGGCAACGACAAGGCCATGCCGGCCATCCTTAACGAAGGCGCATACGACGCCTGGCTCAATGCCAAGGTGAACAAGGCCAAGGAGTTTCTGCGCCCCTACCCTGCGGAAAAACTGCGTGCCAACCCCGTGGAAAAAGGCCGCAAGCAGCCGCCACAGCAGTGGTAATCAGGGGGCTGGAAACTGCTGTTCCAGCCACTGCTCAAGCCGCGCAAAAACCGGCGCGGCAAGTTCGGGGCTCTCGTTGAAGATCTCGTGATAGGCCTCCTCAAAGCACTGGGACTGCACCAGATCGCGTGGCGCCTGGGCGGCAAAGGCGGCGCTGCCGGCCGGGTTGACCAGCTTGTCCTCGCCCGCCCATAGCAGCAGCGTGGGCACGCACCAGGCCGTGGCCTTGGACAGCACATGGCGGCCACCCTCGGCCATATAGCGCGCCAGCCGGGCGCTGATGCGCCGGTGTTGCAGTGCATCGGCGTCATAGGCCAGAGCCACATCCGGATCATGCGAGAGATGCGCGGACTGCACGCCATTGGCCACGCGCAGATTGGGCAGCAGCCTGGGCAGGCTCGCCACCAGCGCCTTCTGCACACCCGACAGATGCAGGGCCAGCGCCGGCGAGGACAGCACCAGCCCATCCACATGACGCAGGCCGGACGCGACAAAATCCGCAGCTACCAGTCCACCCAGGCTGTGCCCCAACAGCACCAGGGGCTGATGCCTGGGCATGGCAGCACGCGTGGCATCGAGCACCACGGCCAGATCGTCGAGCAAGCGCATATCGCTGGTCAGGCCGCCCTGCGGCCCGCCCGACAAGCCGTGGCCATACTGGTCATAGGCCCGCACCGCAAAGCCGAGCTCGTTGAGCCGCTGCGCCAGCGCGGCATAGCAGCCGCTGTGCTCGCCCAGGCCATGCACCAGCAGCACCTGGGCACGGGGCTTGACGCCCGGCGCCAGCGGCCAGTCGCGCAGCGCAAGCTGGGTGGCGTCCGATGCGGCCATATGCAGCAGCCGGGGCGTCGTCTGGGTACGGGTATCGGTAGGCGTCATGCACGGTCTCTTCAGCTGGCAAGAGCTTGCAGGATGCAGCCGCCCCCCGCCCGCGTCAACCGTGGCAATCCTCGGCCCGCCCCTGGGAATTCAACACTATCGCCACCAAAAGGATAGCTTCCGGCGCTTTCTGGAAAAGCGTCGGCAGCTATTTTCAATGCCGCGATCAGGCCTGATCCGCCTCCGTCTGATGGCGGGCCATGGCGGCAATCACCTCAGCCACCGACGCCGTGAGCTTCTTGGCATAGGGTACATGGAGGAACTCGTTGGGACCGTGGGCATTGCTCTTGGGTCCGAGCACGCCGCAGACCATCATCTGCGCCTTGGGAAAGCCCTTGCTCAGCATATTCATCAGCGGAATCGTGCCACCCTGGCCGATATAGCCGCAGCCGGCGCCGAAATGGGCCTGGCTGGCGGCATTGAGCGCATGCTCGAACCAGCCGTCCATGCCCGGCGCATTCCAGCCGCTGGAGCTGGAAAGGCCTTCCCAGGTCACCTTGGCCTCATAGGGCGCGTTGTCCTCCAGCAGGGCTTTCATCTCCTGCACGCAGGCTGCGGCATCGACCAGCGGCGGCAGGCGCAGGCTGAGCTTGAAGGCCGTGTAGGGGCGCAGCACATTGCCGGCATTTTGCAGATTGGGCATGCCCTCCACACCCGTCACGCTCAGCGTGGGCTCCCAGGTGCGACGCACCAGGGCCTGGACGGGATCGGTGGTCGTGGGCAGGGACACACGGGCCGAGCCGCCGCAGTCGTAATGCGCCCAGGGAAAGCGCGCATAGGCGTCCTCGCCGAGGATCTCCGCCGTGGCGCGGATCTGCGCCATGCGCTCGTCTGGCACCTCGCAGTGAAAGCTCTGCGGCAGCACGCGGCCGTTCTTGCTGTCCTCGAGACGGTCCAGCACCTGTCGCATGATGCGAAAGGACGAGGGCACCACGCCCGAGGCATCGCCCGAGTGCACGCCCTCGGTGAGGATCTGCACCTTGAGCGTGCCGCTGGCCATGCCGCGCAGGCTGGTGGTCAGCCACAGCTGGTCGTAGTTGCCGGCGCCGCTGTCCAGACAGATCACCAGGCCCACATCACCCAGGCGCGGGCGCAAGGCATCCACATAGGGCAGCAGATCGGCCGAGCCGCTTTCCTCGCAGGTCTCGATGATGGCCACGATGCGGGGGTGAGGCACGTTCTGGCGCTTGAGCTCCTGAATCGCCGCCACGCTGGCATAGACCGCATAGCCGTCGTCGGCGCCGCCACGGCCATAGAGCTTGCCGTCCTCGTACTTGGGCGTCCAGGGACCCAGATCGCTGCGCCAGCCTTCGAACTCGGGCTGCTTGTCGAGGTGGCCGTACATCAGCACCGTGGGGCTGGTCGAGGCCTTCTCGGCCGTACCTTCCACCTCAAAGAAGATGACCGGCGTGCGACCCGGCTGCTGAATCACTTCCAGCGTCAGCCCGGCCACCTTCTGCGCTTCCACCCAGGCCGCAGCATTGCGCAGCACGGTGGCGATATGGCCTTGCTGCTCCCAGTCGGGGGCAAACATGGGCGACTTGGCAGGGATGGTGATGTAGTTCGTCAGCTCGGGGACAATGCTTTGGTCCCACTGCTCGGTGATGTGCTGCAGCGCGTCCTGTGGCTGCAGCAGATTGGTGGGAGTACGTGCGTTCATGGTCGGCTCCTTCAGTGACGGGGCTACGAGCCATGACGGGCCCGCGCCATGCCCGTGATTGTGCGCCAATGCCGGTGCCTGCGCCGCAGGCATTAACATGGCGATCAGGGTTTAGCGCAATGCCAGCGCCCCCCGCTCCAATTGGAAGCGGGAAACCTCCGTCAGCAGGCTTTCTGCCTGTTGGCGCAGCCCCTCGGCAGCGGCTGCGCTTTCCTCCACCAGGGCAGCGTTTTGCTGCGTGGCCTGGTCCATCTGCATGACAGCCTCGCCGACCTGGGCCACGCCTGCGCTCTGCTCGCTACTCGCTGCGCTGATCTCGCCCATGATGTCCGTCACGCGGTGAATGGCACTGACGATCTGGTCCATGGTGTGACCTGCCTGGTCGGCCAGCGCACTGCCGTCTGCCACGCGTTCCACGCTGGCAGTGATCAACGTCTTGATTTCCTTGGCCGCATCGGCGCTGCGCCCCGCCAGGGCGCGCACCTCGCTGGCCACCACGGCAAATCCTCGGCCCTGTTCACCAGCGCGTGCAGCCTCCACAGCCGCGTTCAGTGCCAGGATATTGGTCTGGAAGGCGATGGCGTCTATGACGCCGATGATGTCGGCAATGCGCGAGCTGCTGATGTTGATGTCCTGCATGGTCTGCACAACGCGCGCTACTGCGGCACCGCCCTGCCGGGCCACTTGCGAGGCGTTCTGCGCCAGCCGATTGGCCGTCTGGGCGCTATCGGCGTTCTGGCGCACGGTGGCGTTGAGCTGCTCCATGCTGGCCGCCGTTTCCTCCAGCGCGCTGGCCTGGCTTTCGGTACGTGCAGACAGATCGGCATTGCCCTGAGCAATCTCGCTGGAGGCATGTTGCATCTGCACCGATGCGCCATGCACGCGCTGGACCAGTTCGCGCAGCGCGCCGCGCATGGTTTGCAGATCGGACATCAGCCCCCCGGCCATGCTGCCCGAGCCCCCATCGGTCAGATCGCCATCGGCCACGCGGCGCAGCGCCTTGCGCGCATCGGCCGGGTCTCCGCCCAACTCGCTGCGCAGCGTGCGCACCATCACCCAGAGCAGCGTGGCCGAGATGACCACGGCCAGCAGGGCCAGCAGACCCGACCACAGCTGCATGCGCTGGGCGCTGGCACGGGTGGCTGCATGCGATGCTTCGGCTGCATCGCGGGCCGCCTTGAGCTGTTGCAGCACGGCTTCGCGCAGCTTGCGCCAGGCCGGGGTTTCCCGAGTCTTGAGCGCGGCCGCGGCGGTGTCATAGTCCTCGGCCGCCAGAGTCACGATCTGGTCCTGCGCTTCGGACTGGGCCTGGCGCAAGGCCTGCAGGCTCTTGACGGCGACTTCCATGGCCGTTCCCTGCACGCGCCGGCTCAGATCGTCATAGGCGGCGTCATAGGCCCGACGGGCATTGCCCAGGTTCTGCACGGCCTGCCCGTCCGACGGATCCATCACGATATTGCGCAGTGCCTGGCCCGATTGCAGACCCTGGGCATACAGCTCCTGCAACTGAGCCACCACGGCTTGGTTGTTCCTCAGGTAGTCGTTGAAATCGGACTGTGTGCGGGTCAGCCCCCACTGGCTGCTAAGCAGCGCCAAAACAAACAAGGCTGCAGGTGCAGCCGAGCAAAAAATGAGACGGGAACTAAAACGCATGGCAAGGCGCGCACCAGCCGAAGCGTCGGCGCATTGATTCAGATCAAAAAAATAAGCAGTTGATTATGAATCAAATGCTTACATTTTTGCATCGCGGTAGCAGCAGTACCGCTTTGTCGCAGGAGTGCTGCCCTCTCAGATTTAAGAGCTTCCGGCTCGTGTCAGACAATGAATTCGATGTGAATCAATACCCGATTCATTGCCAATGAATCGTAATTAGCTACTGTTTCAAGAGCAGCAATCAGGCATGCTCGAAGTGGAACACCGCCGTTGTCGCCAACAGATTGGGCAGGCTCCTCACCACCTGACCGTTTTGCAGACCGAAGGAGTCGCGAATGCGCAAGCGGTTCTTGGTGGCCAGCACCTCGAAGTCCTTGTAGGTGCCCACCCGGATATTCGGCGTGTCATACCACTGGTAAGGCAGGCGACGCGTGACCGGCATGCGCCCGCGCAGCACGGAGAAGCGATTTTGCCAATGTGCAAAGTTGGGAAAGGCAACCACGCCTTGCTTGCCGATGCGGGCCGTCTCCTGCAGCATCACCTCGGCATTGCGCAAATGCTGCAGCGTATCGATCTGCAGCACCACATCGAAGCTGTTGTCGCCGAAGATGGCCAGGCCGTCCTCCAGGTTGAGCTGCAGCACGTTCACGCCACGGCGCGTGCAGGCCAGCACATTGGCGTCGTCCAGTTCCACGCCATAGCCCGTACATCCGCGCTCTCGCACCAGATGCTCGAGCAGCGCGCCGTCGCCACAACCCAGGTCCAGCACGCGTGCGCCCTCGGGCACCAACTGGGCAATGGCTTTCATGGTGGTCAACTCGGTCATGCGGCTTCTCCTGCGCGTTCGGCGGTGTTCAGTTCTTTGGCAATGCCTTCAAAATAGGAGCGCATCACGCCCATATAGCGTGGGTCATCAAGCAAAAACGCATCATGACCATGGGGGGCGTCGATCTCGGCATAGCTGACGTCGCGGTTGTTCTCCAGCAGCGACTTGACGATCTCTCGGCTGCGCGCCGGTGCGAAGCGCCAGTCCGTCGTGAAGCTCACGAGCAGAAACCGGGCCTTGGCCACGGCCAGCGCCCGGGTCAGATCGCCGTCATGAGCGCGCGCCGGATCGAAATAGTCCAGTGCGCGCGTGATGAGCAGATAGGTGTTGGCGTCAAAGTAGCCGCTGAACTTCTCGCCCTGGTAGCGCAGATAGCTCTCGATCTGGAACTCCACATCCTGGGTGCTGTACAGGTAATCGCGCCGCTCCGGCGCCGGGCCGCCCCGAGTCGGGTCGCCCCCCTCGGCGAGGAGCGCGGGGGCCCTGAGACTGCGGCCGAACTTCTGGTTCATCACGTCATCGCTCAGATAGGTGATGTGGCCTATCATGCGCGCGATGCGCAGGCCGCGCGCGGGCACCACGCCATGCTCATAGAAATGGCCGCCGTTGAAATCCGGGTCGGTGACGATGGCGCGACGCGCCACCTCGTTGAAGGCAATGTTCTCGGCGTTGAGATTCGGCGCGCTGGCCACCACCACGGCATGGCGCATGCGCTCGGGATAGCGCAGCGACCAGGACAGGGCCTGCATGCCGCCCAGGCTGCCGCCCAGCACGGCGGCGAGCTTCCCGACCCCCAGGCGGTCCAGCAGACGCGCCTGCGCATCCACCCAGTCCTCCACCGTCACCACGGGGAAATCCGCACCATAGGGCTTGCCCGTGGCCGAGTTGGTGTGCATGGGGCCGGTAGAGCCGAAGCAGGAGCCCAGATTGTTGATGCCGATGACAAAGAACTTGTCGGTATCGACGGGCTTGCCCGGACCGATCATGTTGTCCCACCAGCCCTCGCTCTTGGGCTGGCCCTCGTAACTGCCTGCTACATGGTGGGAGGCATTGAGCGCATGACAGACCACGATGGCATTGCTCTTGTCGGCATTGAGCTGGCCATAGGTCTCGAAGGCAAGATCGTAGTCGGCGATGGAGCCACCGCTCTGCAAGGGCAGCGGCTCATCAAAATGCATGAACTGAGGTGTCGCGATGAAGGACATATGAAAAAACCCGGCATCGCTAAAAACGAGGCCGGGTCGGTGTGCTGTCACTTCGCGGACGGGTCTTTAGCTGGATTTATAAAGCGCCCGCAAGCTTTGGCAAATCGGCGCGTGAAAAGTGCAGTGTACTGCATTCATTGCACCGAACTCAAAAGCAGACTGTCAAAGCTGTCCAAGCCTTTTGAGCCTTGTGCAAATAGCTATGCTTTCGGTAGTTTCACACTTTGGTCAGGAGCGCCGCCACACCCAGCACCAGGAAGATCACGGCGCACACACGGTGAATCGTCTTGATCGGCAGCTTCTTGGTGATCTTCTCGCCAAACCACACCACCGGTGCATTGGCCAGCATCATGCCCAGCGTGGTGCCAGCCACCACCCAGTAATACGACAGAGGGTACTTGGCGGCCAGGCCCACCGTGGCCAGTTGGGTCTTGTCCCCCATCTCGGCCAGGAAGAACAGCATCAGCGTCGTACCGAAGACACCCCAACGCCCGGCGCCATTGCCGGTATCGTCATCATCTAACTTGTCGGGAATCAGCATCCAGCCCGCCATGAGGATGAATGAACCCCCCAAGATCCAGCGCAGCACGTCGGGACCTAGCATCGTGGTGATCCAGTTGCCCACGGCGCCGGCCAGAGCATGGTTGACCAGCGTCGCGGCAAAAATGCCGGCCACGATGGGCAGTGGTTTGCGGAACTTGGCTGCCAGTACCAATGACAGCAGTTGGGTCTTGTCCCCCATTTCGGCCAGGGCGACGATGGAGGTGGATATGAGAAAGGCTTCCATGATGGGGATAGACGGCCGGAGTTGCCAGAACGCATTGACCACGCACCGACTCCGGCCTATCTCTTCATAGGTTTTCTCGGTACGTAATCAATGGTCTCGACCGGTCGCACCACGCATTGCACGCGGTACCGCATGCGCCATAGGTCACGAGGACCCAAGTCTGTTGACGCATGCATCCGGCAGACGGCTGCCGAACGGCCTACTCCCCAAAGAAAGTAGCCGTCATTCTACATGCTTAACCCTGTAAGACATCTGCGTATTTGGATATTCAAAATTTTGTATTTCAGGGTAACTCCCATCAGGACAATGTTGTTACAAGCACGAAATTTGATCTTTTCGTAATACTACGGCTTCTCTTGTGACTCATAATGCTTGAGTCTTTGTCTGGAAAGCAATTTCTGGATGGGGCAAGTGCGTTAGCGTCTCTAATGTTGTCATCCAAGGCTGACTCCCTAGGGCTCCATCGCGTTTTCAAGTTTTTTCAGGAGTCCAGCATGGGCAACAAGCTTTACGTAGGCAATCTGCCTTATTCCTTCCGCGACCAAGATCTGCAAGACAGCTTCAGCGAATTCGGCACTGTGAACAGCGCCAAGGTGATGATGGAGCGCGACACCGGCCGCTCCAAGGGCTTTGGCTTTGTGGAAATGGGCAGCGATGCCGAAGCACAAGCCGCTATCCAAGGCCTGCACGGCCAAAACCGTGGCGGCCGTGATCTGGTCGTGAACGAAGCACGCCCCATGGAGCCTCGTCCTCCCCGCTCCGGCGGCTTCGGCGGCGGCTTCGGCGGCGGTCGTGAAGGTGGTTTTGGCGGTGGCCGTGGTGACGGCGGCTTCGGCGGTGGCCGTGGCGACGGAGGCTACGGCCGTCGCAATAGCTACTAATCAGTTATTGCCAATAACAAAAAAAGGATCTTCGGATCCTTTTTTTGTTGCTAAACGTTAGCAATGCGGTTTTCGAGCATTTATTTTTTTCATTGTTCTCCGTCATAATTCCTTTCTCGGGCATTTCCCGTTCACAAGCGAATAGGTGTTCAGGATTTTTTGCATGTTTTCCCATGGATATGCAGTGGACGTCCTGAATTCGATCGCGCCATTGAAGCATTGAGGAGCTAGGAGTTATTAATGGGCAATAAGCTGTATGTCGGCAACCTTCCTTATGGTGTGCGTGACAACGATCTTGAGCAGGCGTTCAGCCAGTTTGGAGCCGTAGCAAGTGCACGCGTCATGATGGAACGAGACACCGGCCGCTCCAAAGGCTTTGGTTTTGTGGAAATGGCCAGCGAAGCAGAAGCACAAGCCGCCATTCAAGGCATGAATGGTCAGCCCCTCGGGGGTCGCAGCCTCGTCGTGAATGAGGCACGCCCTATGGAACCCCGCCCCCCTCGCTCCGGCGGTTATGGAGGCGGCTTCCGCAGTGAAGGCGGTTTTGGCGGCGGTAATCGCGATGGCGGTTACGGTGGCCGCAGTGAAGGTGGTGGCTATGGTCGCGGTGATGGCGGTGGCTATGGCGGTGGTGGTCGCGGCGAAGGCGGCTTCCGCAGCCCCTATGGCTCAGGCCCACGCCACGGTGGTCGCGGCGGCTACGGTGGTGGCAATAACCACGGCGAATGAGCTTCTTTTAACAGCTCAGCAATAAAGGCACGATAGCGTGCCTTTATTTATTTTTGAAGACATTCAAATGCATAGTCATTTCCCAATGTCTTCCACTCAATCCTTTTTTAGATGCCTGGGCTTTCTGGTTTTCCCCAGAGTCAATCTATCCCAAAGATAAGCGGGCAGCACCCGCATTACGCCGCCGACAATCCTCATCTGCCAGGGAATAATCGCATATCTGGCTTTGCGCTCTATAACCCGAAAGGCACGCCTTGCGAACTCCTCGGGCGAGAGCAGAAAAGGCATGGAATACGGATTATTTTTCGTCAACGGAGTGTCCACATAGCCAGGCAATAAACTGGTCACAGAGACCCCGGATTTCTGCAACTCAACACGCAGACTCTCACAGTAAGC
This sequence comes from Comamonas sp. HJ-2, assembly GCF_053615495.1. Lineage (NCBI taxonomy): Bacteria > Pseudomonadati > Pseudomonadota > Betaproteobacteria > Burkholderiales > Comamonadaceae > Comamonas > Comamonas sp. HJ-2. The sequence goes on from NZ_JBSIFD010000003.1 coordinate 173,832, forward strand.
AATGGCTGCCGCTTTACTGGCCGAATATGCGGCATGGCCGGGCAGGCCGCGAATACCAGCCACACTGCAAATACCCACCAGACGCCCGGAGCCGCGTCGCACCATGGGTGCAATAAACGGCTGGAAGCTTGCAGCCAGCCCCATGGTGTTGCTGGCCAGCACCTGCTGCATGACCTCAAGATCCTCGCGCAAGGAGGTATCCACACCCCAGCTGACACCCGCGTTGGCAATAACAACATCAGGCAGGCCCTGGCGCTCAAGACAGGCATTCGCAGCACTGCAAGCACTTGCTATGTTCGTGACGTCCGCACCATAAACGGCGTAGCGGGATGCATCCATTCGCATGGACTGCGCCCATTGCTCCATGAGCACGGTGCGTCTTGCCACCAGTGCGATCGACCAGCCACGCTGATAGTAGTACCAGGCCAGGGCCTGCCCAATGCCGCTGGAGGCACCGGTGATATAGACGAGTCCGGCCCCATGCCCTGCCATGATTTACGGCTTCTGGCTGGGCTGGATGACGCCCTTGACCCGCCCCTGCATCTGCAGAATCTGATCAAGGTGCGCGTACTGCATGCTGTCACCGGTAAATCTGTCGTTGCCACGGGTCATGACCACAGCTTTGTTGGTGCTGACGCGCTCGTCATTGGGCCAGATTTGCAGGAACTCGCTCTCCAGCCGCATGGCAGGCAAGGCCTTCTGGGTTGCAGTTGCAGGCACCGGCTCGCGCTGAATGACGGCCTGGCCGAACATCTGGATTTCCGAGCCGTCGCCATTGCTCAATGCCCGGTTGGAGCTGCCCACGGTCTTGCGTCCATCAGGCGTGAAGCTCAGCATGCGTGCGTCGTAGACTTCCAGCGTATCGGTATCGGGAAAGTGCTCACCTGTCGTGCCATTCAGTCGATTTTTGAGGCGACCCGATGCTTCGAAATTCTTGATGACGAAGTCTTTGAGGAAATAGTCCGGGTCGTGCCGCACGGCCTTCTCCGCGCCACTGACAATCGGCTTGGGAGCATTGCGCACCAGCCACCAGGTGCCCAGCGCCAGCAGGCCCATGATGAGCACGGGGAGGTACATCGAGGCCTTGTCGCCCACACGGCGCCATTGCCCGCTCATGAGCCATACCCCGAAAGCAGCGCCGCATAAGCACCATTGGCGGCCAGCAGCAGATCGCAGAACTGCCGCACCGCCCCCTCTCCGCCATTCTTGGCACTGACCCAATCCGCCACATGCGATGCCTCGTCATGGGCATTGGCGGGTGCGCAGGAAAAGTGGCTGCGACGCATGACGGGAAGATCGGGCCAGTCGTCCCCCATGGCGGCGGCCTGCGGCCATTGCAGACCCAGTTCAGCCAGGATGGACTCGGCAGCCGGCACTTTGTCCTCCGTGCCAAAGCGCGCATGTTCAATGCCCAGTTGCTTCAAGCGCAAACGCAGCGGCGCGGAGTCCCGCCCCGTCACCACGGCCGGCGTGATGCCGGCCTTCTGCAACATTTTCAGGCCATGACCATCCAGCGTATGGAAGCGCTTGAGGACCTCACCCTCGCCCGAGAAGTAAAGGCCGCCATCGGTCAGCACGCCATCCACATCAAAGAAGGCCACACGAATTCCCTGGGCCTTGAGCAGCAACTGTGGGTCCCATTGCTGGCGGGGTGTCAGAGCAGGTCGGTTCATCAAATCACCTTGGCACGCATCAGATCGCGAATATGCACCACACCCTGCAGGCGCTGGTTGTCATCGGCCACCAGCACTGCGGTAATGCCATGCTCTTCCATCATGCGTGCCGCAGCCACCGCCAGCAGATCGGGCTTGATCGTCAGAGGCCTGGCATGCATGACGTCCTGCGCCGTGCGGCTGCGCAGATCCACGCCAGCTTCCACACAGCGGCGCAAATCACCATCGGTAAAGATCCCCACCAGCTCACCGGATGCGTTGACCACGGCGGAGCAGCCCAGGCCCTTGGCACTCATTTCGCGCATCAGGTCCACGCTGCTCACATCCTGGGCAACCTGGGGCACATCGACACCACGGCGCATCACATCGCGCACATGGGTCAGCAGGCGTCGCCCCAATGCTCCTCCGGGGTGTGAGCGCGCAAAATCCTCGGCACCAAAGCCCCGGGCATCGAGCAAGGCCACGGCCAGCGCATCTCCCATGGCCAGCTGAGCCGTGGTGCTGGCAGTGGGTGCCAGGTTCAAGGGACAAGCTTCCTTGTCGACATGGGTGTCCAGCACCCAGTCTGCATGCTTGGCCAGTGTCGATTGCAGACCGCCGGTCACGGCCACCAGGGGCACGCCCATGCGCTTGATGGCAGGCAACACGCCCGTCAGCTCATCGGTCTCGCCGCTATTGGACAGGGCCAGCACCAGATCATCCTGTGTCAGCATGCCCAGGTCGCCATGACTGGCTTCTGCGGGGTGCACGAAAAAGGAGGGAGTCCCTGTGGACGCGAGCGTCGCGGCCACCTTCCGGCCCACATGCCCGCTTTTGCCCATGCCCATGACCACCACACGGCCCGGCAGCTGCAGAATGCGCTGAACCACCGCCGTGAATGCGCCATTGAGGCGCACCGACATCGCACGCAAGGCAGCGGCCTCTATATCCAGGGCCTCGCGGGCCAGGTTCAAAGCTCGCGGTGCGTCGATCAGACGCGAATTGGCAGCATCAGAATTCATGCCCGGATTTTAGCCAGCCCATGCTTGCCGGGCAGCGGGCAACACCCCTTTGGCCCGCATTTCAAGCCCGAGCCCATACACTGGCGAGCATTCAAGAACTCAGGCGGACACATGCAAACTTCCACCAGCGTCAACGACTATCTGCGTGACCATATCCGCACCGTGCCGGACTGGCCTGCGCCGGGCGTGCAATTCCGTGACATCACGCCCCTGCTGCAGGACCCCAAGGTCTTTCGCATCATGACCGACGCCTTTGTTCACCGTTACATGGACCCCAAGCTGCGCCCCGACGTGGTTGCCGGCCTGGATGCACGCGGATTTATTCTGGGTGCCGTGATCGCCCACGAGCTCAACGTCGGCTTTGTGCCCATCCGCAAAAAAGGCAAACTGCCCTTCACCACGGTGGAGGAAACCTATGAGCTCGAATACGGTAGCGCTACCGTGGAGCTGCACACCGATGCCGTCAAGTCCGGCGACCGTGTGTTGCTGATCGACGATTTGATCGCCACCGGCGGCACCATGATGGCCGGCAAGAAGCTGCTGGAAAAGCTGGGGGCGACCGTGGTGGAAGGCGCAGCGATTGTGGATCTGCCGGAACTGGGCGGCTCCAAGCACCTCAAGGACAGCGGCCTGCCCCTGTTCACTCTGGTTGACTTTGCCGGGCACTGAGCAGCCCCGCACCAGCCCAGGATCAGCGCAGCTCTCCGTACTGCGTCGTGCCCAGAGAGCCCAGTCCGGAGACGGCAAATTCGCCGCCTTCCTCATGGCCAGAGCCAGGACCCAGCAATGGCGCCTGGCGTGATGGGCGAACACTCGCAGGCGATGCAGCAGCCATGGCCACCGCCTGCTTGAACGCATCCATTTCCTGCGCGTCAATGGGCTCGAAAGAGCGGCCTGAATGTGCCGCAACCGGAGCATGGCGTGGCGCCTTCATCGGGGGTACGGCCCCGTCAAACTGCGTCTGCGCAAAATCAGGGCTAGCAGCGCTTTGAAGCTGCCCGTTCACGCGCCAGTAAACAGCGTGAACCCCAGCATCCATGCGGGTTCTGGCGAGCTCGGCAATCAATGTCTCGATACGCCTTTGCTGCGGAGCATCCGCAGCGTATGCAGGAGCCAGATCCACCATCACGACAAAGCGCTGGCCGACGCTGTCCAGCGAGAGCACCTTGAACTTGTAGCCGGCCGAAAGAATGCCGACCCTGACCATGGCTTCGCGCACGATGACGTACAGCTGCTCGCGTCTGGCGGAGCGCTCACGGCGCTGCGACTGACGCGCTACTGCATCATCCTCGTGGCGCGGTGCTTGCGTGCTACCTTCTCGGCGAGGCCCGCGAGAAAACCATCGGAACAGGGACATGAGCACACTCGAACAAGCAGGATTTACAACGAGACACATTCTGCCTCCGGGTCTGGAGCAGCTCGTGACATTTACCGAAATATTAGCCTTTGTCCGACGTGGATCAAGCGCCCAGCCCGGTCGAAACACAAAAAATCTTCACTCAGGTGCTGGCCACCCGGCGACGACTGTCCCCTGCGCGGCGGGCCAGTACCTGACCTGCCATGGTCAGCAGCGCCAGGGCCAGAGCAGGCTGACGGTTGGCAATTTCGGAATAACGCAGCGCTGTCAGACACCATAGACGGCTGGGCGCTGCGGCCTGCACCGTGGCCTTGCGTGGTCTATGGGCGAAGAAGGCTCCTTCCCCCACAATCGCCCCCGGCCCCACCAAAGCCAGGCGGATTCTTTCCTTCGCATCCTGGTAATGCACGCTCAGCGAGCCGTACTCCACCAGATACAGATTGCGATCCAGCGCCCCTTCGGCAAACAACACCTCGCTGGCCGCCAGATTGATCGGCTGCAGATACGGCGCCAACAGCTCCCATTGAGCGGCACTGAGCACGTTTTGAGCGGTATCGGTGGCAACCGAGGTCGTCATCGCCTGGATCAGCGCCGACAAATCCTGAGGTGTTGAAGCGAACATAAGCAGTGGATGGAACGCGAACGCCGCATGCCATCCGGTGGACAAATCCGGATACGCATCCCGGCCGCTCAGGGTAAAAGAAATTCATAGCGCGCCATGGCTCACCATCAACGCAGGCTGAATGCTAAGCGACTCTGACAGTCCCGCCAATCACTTGCGGTGCGGAGTTGCTTTTACTTCCCCAGAGTGTCTGCATCTTCATTCGCGTCAAAGCAAAAAAGGATCGATGATTCGATCCTTTTTTGATAGCTTACATCGCTCTTCCCAGTTGGGTTAGCGCCATTTCTCAAGGAAATCAGCCATGGGCGCGCTTTTCCAGAATCTCGAAGGCGGGCAGCTTCTTGCCCTCCAGAACTTCCAGGAAGGCACCGCCGCCGGTGGAGATGTAGCCCACGTCCTTTTCAATGCCGTACTTGGCAATGGCGGCCAGGGTGTCGCCACCGCCGGCAATGCTGAAGGCGGGTGACTCGGCAATCGCCTGGGCGATGACCTTGGTGCCATTGGCAAACTGGTCGAACTCGAACACGCCCACGGGGCCGTTCCAGACAATGGTGCCGGCCTTTTTGAGCTGCTCGGCCAACAGGGCTGCGGTTTCCGGGCCGATGTCCAGAATCATGTCGTCGTCGGCCACTTCGGAGGCCTTCTTGACGGTGGCCACAGCGTCGGCAGCAAAGGTCTTGGCGGTGACCACATCGGTGGGCACGGGCACATTGGCACCACGGGCAGCCATGGCGTCGATCACGGCCTTGGCATCGGCCACCAGATCGGGCTCGGCCAGGCTCTTGCCGATCTTCAGACCGGCAGCCAGCATGAAGGTGTTGGCAATGCCGCCGCCCACGATGAGCTGGTCCACCTTGTCGGCCAGGCTCTTGAGGATGGTCAGCTTGGTGGACACCTTGGAGCCGGCGACGATGGCGGCCAGGGGGCGCGCAGGCGCGGCCAGGGCCTTGTTCAGCGCGTCGATCTCGGCCGACAGCAGCGGGCCGGCACAGGCAATGGGGGCGTATTCGGCGATGCCGTAGGTCGTGCCTTCGGCACGGTGAGCGGTGCCGAAGGCATCGTTCACAAAGATGTCGCAGAGCTTGGCCAGCTTCTGGGCCAGCTCGGGCTTGTTCTTCTTCTCGCCCACGTTGACACGGCAGTTCTCCAGCAGCACGACCTGGCCGGGGGCAATCTGCACGCCGTCCACCCAGTTGGCGACCAGGGGCACATCGCGGCCCAGCAGCTCGGACAGGCGCTTGGCCACGGGAGCCAGCGAGTCCTCGGGCTTGAATTCACCTTCGGTGGGGCGGCCCAGGTGGCTGGTGACCATCACGGCAGCGCCGGCCTTCAAAGCCATTTCAATCGCAGGCACGGAAGCGCGCACACGCGTGTCTTCGGTGATTTCACCAGCGTCGTTCAGGGGTACGTTCAGGTCGGCACGGATGAAAACACGTTGACCCTGGGCCTTGCCCTGGGCGCACAGATCGGAGAAGCGGATGATGTTCATGCAGCAAAAAAGCGACTCCGAAAGTCGCCCATACAAAGGTTGAAAAACGCAAAATCTGCCTGCATTCTAGGGTGATCGCCACTTTCAGGCATCGCTTTTACACGCTTACTCGACTCAAAAACAGGAGCATCCTGCGCTCTCTGTAACTTGGTTTCAAGCCTTTTTATAGACAGCCCATATGAAAACAGGAGCACGCAGCTCCTGTTTTCTCTGGTCTTGGAGCTACCAGCCCAGACCGATATGCAGAGGCAGATAAATCGCCATGCCCAGAGCAATGGTGCCAAGAATGCTGCGCTTGTAAAAAAAATACACCACCGAAGCGGCCAGCGCAGGCAGTCGAGCATCAGCCAGACTGTTGATCAGCTGACCATTGCTCATCACGATCTCGGGCGCAATCACCGCCGCCAGGGCCGCCAGCGGTGCGTATTTGAGCCCGCGCTTGAGCCAGTCGGGCAGCGGCAGTTCACGCTCGGGGATCATGAAGAAAGCACGCGTGATCAGCGTGATGAGGGCCAGACCGATGCAGGCAACGATGACCCAGAAACTGCTCATCATGACCGGTCCTCCTCATTCTTCACCGCAGGCAGCCGGCTGGCCTGCTTTTGCAGTTGCTCGGCCGTCAGGCCTGCAGCCACCGCAGCTGCGATCGCCACCAGGATATTGAGCTTGAGCGGCAGCGCAAAAGCCGCCACAGCTGCCGTACAGGCCACGATGGAGGCCACCCAGGTTGCACGGTCCTTGAGAATGGACAGCAACACGCCCAACAACGCCAGCACGCCGGCAAAGCCCAGCCCCCAGGACAGAGGAATCTGGTCGGCCAGGAAAATGCCCAGCGTGGACGGGATCTGCCAGGCCAGCCAGTTGGTCAGTGCTGCGCCCCAGAAATAGGGCAGTTGCTCAGGCTGCGGCCTGGCCTCTGGGTAGCGACGCATGAAGTTCACGAAAATCACATCGCCGCTGAAATAGGCGACCGCCAGACGGTGACGCAGACTCAGCTTGGCGAAATAGCTGCGCCACATGCTGGACAGAATCACAAAACGCAGGTTCACGCAAATGGCGGTGAACCAGACCACCCACAGCGGAGCCCCCACGGCCATCAGCGGCAGCACGGCCAGCTGGGCACTGCCCGCATAGACAGTCAAACCCATGAGCAGCGCCAGGGGAACGGACAGACCGCTTTTGACCATGGCCACGCCGGTTACCAGGCCCCAGGCGGCGATGCCCAGGGCGGTGCCGCCCATCTCTTTGGAGCCGACCCAGAAGAACGGATCCCTGACTATCGATTTCGCACGCTGACCCAGCGTGAACGCCATATCCGTCATACCTCGCCAGCACCCTCGCCCAGTTGCGCGCCTGCGGGCAGCTCGAAACCGCGCAGAAAATCGCCAGCGGCCAGACGCTTGCCACCCGCGCGCTGCAACAGCGTCATATTGAGCACGCCACTGCCACAGGCCACGCGCACGCCGCGGGCGTCGGCCGACAGCACGGAGCCGGGCGCGCCGCTGCCTTGCTGGGCCTCTGCTTCCCAGACCTTGATGGCCTCGCCGCCCAGGCTGGTGGCGCCACCGGGGAAGGGGTTGAAGGCACGCAGGCGGCGCGCAATGACTTCGGCGCTTTCGCTCCAGTCGATCAGGCTCTCGGCCTTCTCGATCTTGTGTGCATAGCTCACTCCATCGGCAGGCTGTGGCGTGCGACTGAGACCTCCGCAGGCCGCCATTTCCAGCGCTTCCACGATCAGGCGGCCGCCCAACGCGGCCAGCTTGTCCTGCAGGCTGGCCGTGGTGTCGCCTGCGGCTATCGGCAGGCGCTCGATCACACACATATCGCCGGTATCCAGGCCGGCATCCATCTGCATGATGGTGACGCCGGTTTCGGCGTCACCGGCCTCGATGGCGCGATGAATCGGCGCTGCACCGCGCCAGCGCGGCAGCAGGCTGGCATGGATGTTCAGGCAGCCCAGGCGAGGCGTATCAAGCACCCATTGCGGCAGGATCAGGCCATAGGCCGCAACCACCATCACATCGGCCTGAGCGGCATCGATCGCGGCCTTGGCGGCAGCGGCGTCTTCGGGATATTTGCCGTCCAGACGCAGACTCAGCGGCTGAGCCACTGCAATGCCATGCTCCAGGGCGCACTGCTTGACGGGAGAGGCTTGGAGCTTCATGCCGCGCCCGGCCGGACGGTCCGGCTGGGTCAGCACCAGCGGAACTTCAAAACCTGCAGCCAGCAGACTCTCCAGGGCCACGCGCGCAAATTCGGGCGTGCCGGCAAAAATGACTTTCATGGGACTCACAAATTAAAAAGGCAGCCGCCGGCTGCCAGATGTTCAAAGATGCGGCTCTTTGAAGTAAATGCTCTCATCGGTGAACATGACCTTCTGCACCACACCTTGCGGGTCTATGTGCACATGGGCACGCCGAGCAACGGTATTGTCCAGAAAACGGTAGGTCCAGATGTCACCTTTGAAGCTGTAGACCCTCTCGACCTTGGCGGGCGGGCCGAACATGCGGTAGACATCGTCACGGGTATCCACACCATTGCGCAACGCGAAAAAATGCGCGGTATCCAGCACCTGCTCCACACGCACCAGCTTGCGCCGGGCATCGAAGTCCATGTGATAGACCTGCTGACCGGCGGGCTGCTGGCTATAGACCAGGCGCTGGCCGCCCTCGGGCAGAGGCACGACCAGAGTGGGTTTGCCCATGCCTTTTTCCACCTCGGCCTGAGGCATGCCAGGCTTTTGCCACTGGGGCACCATGCAACCCGCCAGCCCCAATGCCAGCAGACTGGCAGTCAACAGTGTTTGCAGGCGAGGCAGGGACATAGACACTCCGATCAGGCCCTCAGGGCCTGCTTCTGGGCTTTGACCAGCTTGGTCTTGATGCGATTGCGCTTCAGCGGCGAGAGGTATTCGACAAACACCTTGCCCAGCAGGTGATCCATCTCGTGCTGGATGCAGATGGCCAGCATGCCTTCGGCGTCGATCTCACGGCTGTTGCCGTTTTCATCCAGGGCCTTGACCTTGACGGCAATGGAGCGCTCCACGCCGTCGTAGATGCCGGGCACGGACAGGCAGCCTTCCTCACCCAGCTGCTTTTCCTCGCTGGCCCAGAGAATCTCGGGGTTGATCAAGGCCATGGGCTCGTTGCGCTTCTCGGACACGTCGATCACGATGACGCGCTCATGCACATCGATCTGTGTCGCGGCCAAGCCGATGCCCTGGGCGTCATACATGGTCTCGAGCATGTCTTTCACCAGAGTCTGGATGCGCTCATCCACCTGCGCCACGGGCTTGGCGACCTTGTGAAGACGGGGATCGGGGTAGCAGAGGATGGGAAGAATGGCCATGGTGTCTCGGTAAATCTGTCGTTATTGTCCCAACATTTGACGCCAAACGCTTGTCACGTCCTCAATAAACATTGATCTATCGAGGCCTTGCATCGAGAATTTCGACACATTTGTAAGACTTGTTGGCTGGCTATGCCAAGATCGGCCACAGTGCGGCGACGCGAGGGACGCTGCAGCAAACGAATCCCGCCAGAAGGAACTTCATGACCGCATTTGCCACTGCACGCGCCTTGAGCATTGGAGCCACATTGCTTGCAGCCCTGACTTCGGTCCACGCCCAAAGCTATCCTGTGACCGCCACCCAGCGCTCCACCGCACAGCAAGTCGCTCAGCAAGGCATCCCCGAGAACGAACTGGCGCCCAACGCTCCCACACAGTACGCCGTCAAGCGCGGCGACACGCTCTGGGGCATCTCTGGCATGTATCTGCGCCAGCCCTGGCGCTGGCCCGAACTCTGGGGCATGAACCTCTCCAGCATCGCCAACCCTCATCAGATCTACCCCGGCCAGGTGCTGTATCTGGTGCGCAGCAACGGTTATGCCCGTCTATCGACCACGGCCCCCAACGGCGATTCCGGGGTAGTGCGCCTGTCGCCGCAAACGCGTGAATCGTCACTGAACGACCTGGCCCTGCCCACGCTGCCGCCGCATCTGATCGAGCCCTTCCTGGCCGAGCCGCTGGTGGTGGACAGCCAGGCACTTACACAAGCCCCGCGCATCATCGCCACCCAGGACAAGCGCGTGCTCATGGCCAATGGCGATCGCGCCTATGTACGCAACTCCGGTGGCGCGCTGGTCACCACCGGCAAGGGCCGGCCCGCGAGCTATCGCATCTTCCGCGATGCCACGCCGCTCAAGGACCCCATCACCGGGGAAATCCTTGGCTACGAAGCCAAGTACCTGGGCAGTGCCACCGTGGCGCGTAGTGAAACATTGCTTGAATCCACGCCAGGCCAGCCTGTACAGACCACCCCTGGAACCGTGGACATCATCCGCTCCAAGAATGAAATCCGCGCAGGTGACCGTCTGCTGCCCTCGCCCGAGCAGCAGTATCTGAGCTATGTGCCCCATGCCCCGCGCCATGCGGTAGATGCCGCCGTGGTCTCCATCTATGGTGACTCGGCGGGCTATAACGCAGCTCAGAATCAGGTCATTGCCATCAACAAGGGAGCCCAGGACGGCATGGACATCGGCGCAGTGCTGGAACTCGTCAGCAAGGGCAATGTCATCGTGGACAAGACCAGCCCCAGCCGTGACCGGGTGAAGCTGCCCGATGAGGCCAATGGCTATGCCATGGTCTTCAAGGTGTTTGACCGGGTTTCCTACGCGCTCATCACCACGGCCCAGCGTGGCGTGAATGTGGGCGATGGCCTGCAGTCGCCCCAGCCCTGAATGGAGCGCGAGCATGGTGTCGTCCCCTTCACAAGATGCGCTCCATGCCTCACCCGATGCCGAAATTCTGGCCTGGCTGCGCCTGCTGCTGACACCGGGTCTCGGACGCACCACGGCACGCCGCCTGCTGGCCAGCGCCGGTAGTGCAGACGCGGTCTGGCGGCTGCCGCTGTCCACATGGGCGGAATGCGCCACTCAGGCGCAGATCAAGGCTCTGACAGAGCTCCCGGCAGACTGGGAGCAGCATTGCAGCGCACTGGCCCGCTGGCTGAGCTCCCCCGCGCCGGGTATCTTGCACACCGTGATTCATCTGGGCAACTCTCAGTATCCGGACTGCCTGCTGCAGACCGAAGATCCGCCCCTGCTGCTGTTTGTCCAAGGTCCAGCGGCACTGCTGGCATCTGCCGGGCCCTGGTTTCCCTACCCCGCCACCCTGGCCATGGTGGGCAGCCGCAATCCATCCGCCCAGGGCGTCATCAATGCGCGCAGCATGGCTCAGGCACTGGCCGAGCAAGGGCTGTGCATAGTCTCAGGTCTGGCACGCGGCATCGATGCAGCTGCCCATGAGGGAGCACTTCAGGCCCGCTCAGGCCCTCCCCCCCGCACGATTGCCGTCGTCGGCACCGGACTCGATCAGGTCTATCCGCGTGCGCACACCAAGCTGGCACAGCAAATTGCGCGCAATGGGCTGGTCATCAGCGAATACCCGCTGGGCAGCGAGCCCCTGCCCCGGCATTTCCCTCAGCGCAACCGCATCATCTCAGGCCTGTCGCAAGGCACCCTGGTCGTGGAAGCCGCCCTGCAGTCTGGCTCGCTGATCACGGCCCGCCTGGCCAACGAGCAGGGGCGTGAAGTCTTTGCCATCCCCGGCTCCATCCACGCGCCGCAGGCCAAGGGCTGCCATGCGCTGATACGCCAGGGCGCCAAGCTGGTGGAAACCGCTGACAACGTGCTCGAAGAGCTTCAAGGACTGAAACTCGCGTCGACCAGAGCCGAACCAGCGCAGGAAGCTGCCAAAAACAAGGCATCGACACCGGATAACCCGTTGCTGCAGGCGCTGGGCCATGACCCCATGACACTGGAGTCCTTGAGCGATCGCACGGGCTGGGATGCCGCCCATTTGCAGGCGCAGCTGATGGAACTGGAGCTCGACGGCCTGGTCGCGCGCCTGCCTGGCGGCCTGTACCAGCGACTTACGCAAAGCTGAAGCCCCAAACCGGCATATCCCGACAAGGCGACGCCCAGCAAAGGCCGCTCCCTTCCCTGGTGCAGCGCGTAGAGAAAGGGGAAAGATGCAAAGCACCTCAGGGGCTTAGGCCAGTCTTTCCGGATTCGCCTGAATTTTCTGCAGTGCATCGCGCGTGGCACGCACCGTCAGGGCTTCGGCATCATGCACCGCGAGCAAGCCGGCCTGCAGATAGGTCGCCATGCGTTGCGCCTGCAGCAGATAACAGTGTCCATCCAGCGAGGCGAACAAATGCAGATGCTTGCGACGGCTATGCCAGACATATTGCACCTGCACACGGGCACCGTTGTGGTCCAGCGTGAACCAGCGACCGCTTTCCAGCGACTGGGCCCACTCCAGCATGGCGGGCTCCACCGGGCTGTCCGTGTTGGGAATGACGTTCAGATCGCCCGCATCCACGCCCAGCATCAGCTCTATGCTCTCGCTGGACAGCGGCATATCGTCGAGCTTGCCGTCCTCGCTGATGTATTTCTCCAGCTCCGCCAGGCGCTTGGCCATGGCCTCGATACGCTCGGCCGGAATGGCTGCCGTCTTGGACATGAAGGCCTGGGCCAGCGTATCGGTCAACACCTTGATCGCGGCAGACTGTGCATCGCCGGTCACGCTCACCAGCTCCAGTCCTTCACGCAAGGTCTGCAGCAAGGTCGGCAAGCCCTGGATGACACGCGCGCGCTCCTGACGCAAGGGCTTGGCGCTGGCCGACCAGACCAGCTCGCTGGCCGCCTGCTTGAGGCGCATGGCCCGCGCATCCTTGGCGCCATAGCGCACGGTGGCCATGGCCAGCACATCGGCCCAGGACTTGAAGAGAAAGTCTCGCACCTCTTCGCGCACCGGCATGTCGGTGAGCATATTGCGCAGCTCTATGGTGTACTGGATGGCCAGCGTCTCCTTCTGCTCCACCTGCTGAGCCACGCTGGTGATCTTGGCCGTGGACCGATTCTGGGCAAAGTGCCTGGTGAGGAATTCCTCGAACTCGCGCAGCACCAGCGCAAAGACCTTCTGCCCGGTTTCAGGGTACTGCTCTATCACCTGAACCACGCGGCGGATCTCGGTCTCCAGCGCATTGCCGTTGATGCTGCTGGCGTCAAAACCCATGACGCAGGAGCCCATGCGGTCGATCAGCTTGCGCGCCGGGTGATTGAGGTCGCTGAAGAACTGCGGCTCGGCCAGGGCCACGCGCAACACGGGGACCTGCAGGCGCGCGAACCAGACGCGAATGGACGGCGGCAGCCGGTCTTCCGAAAGAATGCTCTGGAACATCAGCGCCACCACCTCGATGGTCGCCTTCTCGCTCTTGGTCTCGGCCTTTTGCTTCCAGTCGGCCGAGCGCTCGCGCACCAGATTGACCAGCTGGCCGATCGCTGCCGGACTGTAGTCCATGGCGGGCATGGCCATGGCCGAACCGGCCGCAGACGGATACTGGGCCTGGAGCTCGGCCGCCATCAGTTGTTGCTGCTCCTGCAGCGCCTGCGCCAGAGCGGCAGACGCCGGAGGCATGGGAACGACAGGCGTGCCAGGCATCAGTCCTGGAATGCCGACCGCAGGCTGGCTCAGCACCTGGCGCAGCTGATTCATGGCATCCAGCGCGCGATGGCGCGCCCGCGCCAGCATGCCCAGGCCGGCGCTGGCGCCTGGCGGCAGGGCAATGCCCGGAGCCATCCCAGTCCCGACGCCCAGACCGGCAGCCATACCGGCCGGCATGTACTGCATGGCAGAGTTGGTCCAACCCGCATCGGACGCATTGCCATAGCCACTGCTGGCGCCCAGATGCATGGCACCGGTGGACGGGCCACCCTCGGTACGTCGCACGCGCAGCGGGGCATCCTGGGCCTTGCTGACGCCCTTGGCATCCAGCAGCTTGTGCAGGATGCTGTATTCGGACTCCATCAGCGGTGCCAGCGCATTCTGCAGGGGCTCCACAGCCCGCAGCAAATGCTTGCGCTCCATGCCGCAGCTCAGCCATTGCTCGACCAGATGCAGGCAGACGGTCTCGGCACGGAACATGTCCCGGGAAGCCAGCTCATGGCCCTCCAGTGCCTGAATGCGCAGGCGCATGGCCTCGAAGCCGGGCTGCAGCGTCTCTCCCATGGCCAGGGCCATGCGGGAGGCAAGAATCCTGTTTTCGACGACATCGTCGCTGAGCAGCTCGAAGGTCAGCGGAGCCGAGCCCGAAGCATTGCTCTCGGCTCCACCAGAGGGTGGCTTGCGCGCAGCCTGCTGCAGCGCCTGAGCACCTGCCTGCAACCAGGCGTCCTTGTTCTGCTGAAAGCCGACCCAGGCCTCGCGCCACTCCTGCATCTCCTTGGCCGTGGAGACGGCACTGCTCTGGTTGGAGAGGAATTCATCCAGTTGCCGAGCGACCTTGGGCAGGCCCTGACAAATGCCATGGACCCAACGCAAGCGCGCCTGCCAGCCCAGCTGTTGCGGGGCCGCAGGCGCGGTGGAGGAAGACTGCGAGAGAGCCATTCCGTAAGTGTAATGGCGGCAGAAGCAGTTATGCACCCGCCGCAATGGTCAAAGCGTCAGACCACGGCTCCCGCGTTGGGATCATTGGGATCTTGCGACCCGGACTTGGCGGGAGCCTTGACCAGATCTTCGCGCTTGACGCCCAGCCACATGGCAATGGCAGCCGCCACGAACACCGAAGAATAGATACCGAACAAGATACCGATCGTCAGCGCCAGCGCAAAGTAATGCAGGCTGGGGCCGCCGAAGAAGAACATGGACAACACCATGGCTTCGGTCGAGGCGTGAGTGATGATGGTCCGGCTCATGGTCGAGGTGATGGCGTGGTCGATCACCTCGTGGGTGCTGAGCTTGCGGAACTTGCGGAAGGCTTCGCGGATACGGTCGAAAATCACCACGGACTCATTGACCGAGTAGCCCAGCACGGCCAGCACGCCTGCCAGCACGGAGAGCGAGAACTCCCACTGGAAGAAGGCGAAGAAGCCCAGGATGATGATCACGTCGTGCAAGTTGGCAATGATGGCCGCCACGCCGAACTTCCACTCGAAGCGAAAGGCCAGATAGATGATGATGCCCAGCACCACCATGCCCAGCGCCATCAGGCCGTTGTGCATCAGTTCATCGCCCACCTGCGGGCCGACGAACTCGGTGCGGCGCAGCGTGACCTCGGCATCCTCGGCCTTCAGTGCAGTGATCACCCGCTCACTTTGCTGAGCAGTCGTCACGCCCTTTTGCACGGGCAGACGAATCATCACATCCTTGGATGTACCGAAATTCTGCACGATCACATCGGCATAGCCGAGCTTGGAAACGGTTTCACGCACCTTGCCGATATCGGCAGGCTGGGTGTAGGCCACTTCCATGACCGTACCGCCCGTGAACTCCACGGACAGATGCAGGCCGCGCGAGAACAGGAAAAAGACGGCCAGCGCAAAGGTGATGAAGGAAATCGCGTTGAAGACCAACGCGTACTTCATGAACGGAATGTCTTTTTTGATGCGGAAGAACTCCATGATCTTCCTCCTTAGTTGTTGCTGCCGCGACCGGCCACGGAACGGTGCCCCTCACCCTCAGGCTTCCAGACCTGACCGATGGAGACGCTCTTGAGCTTCTTCTTGCCGCCATACCAGAGGTTGACCAGCCCGCGAGAGAAGAACACTGCAGAGAACATGCTGGTCAGAATGCCGATGCAGTGCACCACGGCAAAGCCGCGCACCACGCCCGAACCGAAGGCCAGCAGGGCCAGACCGGCGATCAGCGTGGTCACGTTGGAGTCCAGAATGGTGTGCCAGGCGTTCTCGTAGCCTGCATGGATGGCCGCCTGAGGCGAAGCACCGGCACGCAGCTCTTCACGAATACGCTCGTTGATCAGCACGTTCGAGTCGATGGCCACGCCCAGCGCCAGCGCCATGGCGGCAATGCCGGGCAGGGTCAGCGTGGCCTGCAGCATGGACAGAATGGCCAGCAGCAGCAACACGTTCACCGACAGAGCAATCGTGGAGAACACGCCGAACAGCATGTAGTAC
Source organism: Comamonas sp. HJ-2 (assembly GCF_053615495.1). Lineage (NCBI taxonomy): Bacteria > Pseudomonadati > Pseudomonadota > Betaproteobacteria > Burkholderiales > Comamonadaceae > Comamonas > Comamonas sp. HJ-2. Next base: position 189,951 of record NZ_JBSIFD010000003.1, read on the forward strand.
ATGCACATAAAGGCCGCAATCGCCACCATGCCCCAGACCACGGAGTGAATACCGCGGTTGATGTTGTCGGCGCCCAGGCTCGGGCCGATGGTGTATTCCTCGATGATTTCCATGGGCGCGGCCAGCGAGCCGGCGCGCAGCAGCAGCGAAGTGTCGTTGGCTTCCGCCGTAGTCATGCGACCCGAGATCTGCACGCGGCCGCCGCCGATTTCGCCACGGATCACGGGAGCCGTGACCACCTCGCCCTTGCCCTTTTCGAACAGGATGATAGCCATGCGCTTGCCCACGTTCTCACGCGTCACGTCCTTGAAGATGCGCGCGCCCTTGGCGTCCAGCGTCAGGTTGACGGTGGGCTCCTGGGTCTGGCTGTCAAAGCCGGGCTGGGCATCCGTCAGGTTCTCGCCGGTCAGCGTCACCTGCTTTTGCACGATGATGCTCTGGCCGTTGCGGTCCAGATACTTCTCGGAGCCGAAAGGCACGGGGCCGGAGCCCATCTCGGCAGCACGCGCTTCGGCGGACTCGTCCACCATGCGCACTTCCAGCGTGGCGGTACGGCCCAGAATGTCCTTGGCCTTGGCCGTGTCCTGCACGCCGGGCAGCTGCACCACGATGCGGTCCAGACCCTGCTGCTGGATCACAGGCTCGGCCACGCCGAGTTCGTTGATACGGTTGTGCAGCGTGACGATGTTCTGCTTGAGCGCCTGCTCCTGCACCTTGCGCAGGGCCTCGGGCTTGATCGAGGCCACCAGCTTGAAGCCCGTGCCGTCAGGCGAGGAAGTGGCCGCCAGATCGGGGAACTGGTCCGCGATCAGATTGCGCGCCGCCGTCAGCGTGGCTTCGTCGCGCACGCGGATGGTGACGTTGTTGCCGTCGCGGCTGACACCGCCGTGACGGATGTTCTTGTCGCGCATCGAAGAGCGCAGATCGCCCGCATAGCTCTCGGCCTTCTTGGTCAGGGCCGCTGCCATGTCCACCTGCAGCATGAAGTGCACGCCGCCGCGCAGGTCCAGGCCCAGATACATGGGCTTGGCGCCGATGGCAGTCAGCCAGTCGGGCGAGCGCGACACCAGGTTCAGCGCCACGATGTAGGAGGGGTCGGTGGGGTCGGAGATCAGGGCCTTCTGGATGACGTCCTTGGCCTTGAGCTGCTCATCGGGCGTATCGAAGCGGGCGCGCACCGAAGTGCCTTCCAGCGACATCGAAGTGGCTTTGACGCTGGCCGCGCTCAAGGCGGACTCCACCTTTTGCAGCACAGCGTTGTCCACCTTCACGGTGGACTTGGCCGAGGACACCTGCACGGCAGGCGCTTCACCAAAGAAATTGGGCAGGGTGTAGAGCACCCCCACTAGCAGCGCGATCACGATGATCGCGTACTTCCAGACCGGGTATCGGTTCATGATCGCGCTCTTTGTTTTACAGCAACGCACAACGGGTACGCGCACTCTGGTCGAGCGCCGTACCCCTCAAAATCCACAGCAGACAGGCTTACTTGGCTGTGCCCTTGGGCAGCACTTGCACCACAGCAGAGCGCTGGATCTGGACTTCCACGCCGGATGCCACTTCGATGTAGATGAATTGCTCGGCCATGCGGGTCACGGTGCCGATGATGCCGCCGGCGGTAGCCACTTCATCACCCTTGGCCAGCGCGTCGATCATGGAGCGGTGTTCCTTCTGGCGCTTCATCTGGGGACGAATCATCACGAAGTACAGCACCACGAACATCAGCACCAGAGGCAGCATGCCGGTGAGCGAACCCATGAAGCCGCCTTCAGCAGCGGCGGCAGGAGCGGTCTGGGCGAAAGCAGAAGAAATGAACACGAAAAAGACTCCGAAAGAGTGAATTTGTCAGGAATAGGTCCCGGCAGGCACGCACTTGCGCGATCTCGCCAGGTCAGCGGGACATTGTATTCGGCTGGCTTGTACCCAAGATTGGCATGGGCAGCCGCGCAGCACAGGCATTCCCTGATGCGATGCGGACCTCTCTTCCCACATCAACAACGCCTTCAAAAAGCATAGCTACTTACGAATTACATGTATTGTTTTCTGACTGTTTTATATTTGAATATCAGTCAATACAGGCGCTGGAAGCTATCAATAAGATAGTTTAGCCAGCGTCGCGCCTCTGGCCATGAATACAAAGGCCGGGTTGCCCCGGCCTTGTTGTGATGCACCTCGGCGCAATTAGTTCACTGCCATCAGCTTGACCGCAGGCACAGCAGCTGCAGCCGAGCCATTCCAGCGAGTCATCAGCGTCTGCCACTTGATGCGCGCGGCCGCCAGATGGTGCTCTTTGACATGACCGTAGCCTCGAATGTCCTCGGGGATGGAGGCGATCTCCACGGCCAGTGCCAGCTTGTCGGCCGTCAAGCCCGTCAGCAGGGTTTCGATGCACTGGCGGTATTCGACGATCAGGGCGCGCTCGGTGCGGCGTTCCTCGGTGCGACCGAAGGGATCGAGCGCCGTGCCGCGCAGCCCCTTCATGCCGGCCAGCCAGCCCATGGCCTTGCGCATCCAGGGGCCATAGGATTTTTTGAGCAGATGACCCTGCTCGTCCTTCTTGGCAAAACCGGGGGGCGCCAGGTGATGGACGAGCTTGTAGTCGCCCTCGAACATCTCGCTGATCTTCTGGGTGAAGGCCGCCTCGGTGTGCAGACGCGCCACCTCGTACTCGTCCTTGTACGCCATGAGCTTGAACAGATAGCGCGCCACGGCCTGGGACAGGCGCGTGCCCTGGGCCAGCGGCTCTTCCGCTGCGCGCACCTTGGCCACGAAGTCGCGGTACTGCTGGGCATCGGCCGCGTTCTGGTAGGCCGTGAGGAACTCCACACGCTTGTCCAGCATTTCCTCCAGCGACGGCTTCTTGACGAACTGGATCACCTGCGATGCCTGATACAGAGCGCGCACGGCCTCCAGATCGTGGGCGCAGCGGCGGCCCCATTCAAAAGCCTCCTGGTTGCGCGCCACCTGCACGCCGTTGAGCTCCATGGCGCGCATCAGCGAGGCATGGCTGAGCGGCACCCTGCCTTTTTGCCAGGCGTAGCCCAGCATCATGGGGTTGGCGTAGATGCTGTCGCCCAGCAAGGCCGTGGAGGCCTTCTCGGCATCGAAGCTGCCCAGGGCACCATGACCCACGGCCTCGGCCAGCGCCGTGGCGCAGCGTGCGGCAGGCGACTGCCAGTCGGGATTGCCCACGAAGGTGGCCGTGGGCGCGGCATGGCTGTTGAGCGCCACATAGGTGCGCCCCGGCTGCATCACGGACAAGGTGGTGGGCGTGGCCGCCACGATGGGGTCGCAGCCTATGACCAGATCGGCCTTGGCCATGTCCACCTTGGTGGTGTAGATGGCATCGGCGCGGTTGGCGATCTGGATATGGCTCCAGGTGGAGCCGCCTTTTTGCGCCAGACCCGCCGCATCCTGCGTGACCACGCCCTTGCCTTCCAGGTGTGCGGCCATGCCCAGCAGCGAACCGATGGTGATCACGCCCGTGCCGCCGACGCCGGCCACCACGATGCCCCAGGCCTGCTCGGCCACGGGCAGGACGGGCTCGGGAATAATGGGAAGAGCCTCCAGGCTGCCCTTCTTCTCCTGCTTGGGCTTTTTGAGCTGACCGCCCTCGACGGTGACGAAGCTGGGGCAGAAGCCCTTGACGCAGGAATAGTCCTTGTTGCAACTGTTCTGGTTGATGCGGCGCTTGCGGCCGAACTCGGTCTCCACGGGCTCGACCGAGAGGCAGTTGGACTGCACCGAGCAATCGCCACAGCCCTCGCAGACCAGCTCGTTGATGACCACGGTCTTGTCGGGCGTGCTCAGCACGCCGCGTTTGCGGCGGCGGCGCTTTTCGGTAGCGCAGGTCTGGTCGTAGATGATGGCCGTGCAGCCCTTGAGCTCGCGGAACTGGCGCTGGATCGCATCCAGCTCGTCGCGATGGTGCACGGTCACGCCCTCGCCCAGCTTCACGCCATCGTATTTCTCGGGCTCGTCGGTGACGATGACCAGCTTGCCCACGCCTTCGGAGAGCAGGCTGTTCATGATCTGCAGCACCGAATGGCCTTCGGGCCGCTCGCCCACGCGCTGGCCGCCCGTCATGGCCACGGCGTCGTTGTAGAGCACCTTGTAGGTGATGTTGGTGCCGGCCGCAATGCTCTGGCGGATCGCCAGCAGCCCGCTGTGGAAGTAGGTGCCGTCGCCCAGGTTGGCGAAGACATGGGCTTCCTTGGTGAAAGGCGCCTGCCCCACCCAGGTCACGCCCTCGCCGCCCATCTGCGTAAAGGTGCTGGTGCGGCGGTCGGGCATCCAGGTGGTCATATAGTGGCAGCCGATGCCGGCCACGGCGCGCGAGCCTTCGGGCACGCGTGTCGAGGTGTTGTGCGGGCAGCCGCTGCAGAACCAGGGCGTGCGGTCGCCGGTCGAGACCTCCTTGGCCGCCTTGATCGCCGCTTCGCGGGCGTCGAGCACGGCCAGACGCTGCTGCATGCGCGTTTGCACATGCTCGGGCACGCCCAGCTTCTTCAGGCGCTGGGCAATGGCGCGCGCAATGATGGCGGGGGTCAGATCGGCTGTGGGGCGCAGCAGCCAGTCGGTGCTGGGGTTGGGCAGCGACCATTCGCCGCCATGCTCGTCGCTGAACTTGCCCACCACATTGGGGCGCACGTCGTCGCGCCAGTTGTAGAGCTCTTCCTTGATCTGGTATTCGATGACCTGGCGCTTTTCCTCCACCACCAGAATCTCCTGCAGGCCGCGCGCGAAATCGCGCGTGATGGTGGCCTCCAGCGGCCAGACCACGTTGACCTTGTGCAGCCTGATACCCAGCTCGCGGCAGGTGTCCTCGTCCAGCCCCAGATCGGCCATGGCCTGGCGCGTATCGTTATAGGCCTTGCCGCTGGCGATGATGCCGAAGCGGTCGTTGGGCCCTTCGATCACATTGTGATTGAGCTTGTTGGCGCGCACATAGGCCAGGGCTGCATACCACTTGTAGTTCATCAGCCGCGCTTCCTGCTCCAGCGGCGGATCAGGCCAGCGGATATGCAGGCCGCCGTCCGGCATCTGAAAGTCTTCGGGCAGGATGATGTTGACGCGATCCGGGTCCACCAGGACCGAGGAGGAGGACTCCACCACCTCCTGGATCGTCTTCATGCCCGACCACAGGCCCGAGAAACGGCTCATGGCAAAGGCATGCAGGCCCATGTCGAGGATGTCCTGCACATTGCTGGGGAAGAACACCGGCGTGCCGCAGGCCTTGAAGATGTGGTCGCTCTGGTGCGCGGCCGTGGAGGACTTGCTGATGTGGTCGTCGCCCGCAATCGCAATCACGCCGCCATGCTGGGCCGTGCCCGCCATATTGGCGTGCTTGAACACGTCGGAGCAGCGGTCCACGCCCGGACCCTTGCCATACCAGATGCCGAAGACGCCGTCGAACTTCTTGGTCTCGGGATAGAGATCGAGCTGCTGCGTGCCCCAGACGGCCGTGGCGCCCAGTTCTTCGTTCACGCCGGGCTGAAAGACGATGTGATTCGCCTCCATATGCTTTTTGGCCGCCCACAGGGACTGGTCGTAAGTGCCCAGGGGCGAGCCGCGATAGCCGCTGATGAAGCCGGCTGTGTTGAGCCCGGCCTGCGCATCGCGCAGCCGCTGCAGCATGGGCAGCCGGACCAGGGCCTGCACGCCGCTCATAAAGGCGCGGCCGCGGGCCAGGGAATATTTGTCGTCCAGAGTCACAGACTCCAGGGCGCGACGGACTTCATCGGGCAAAGGGGCATTCATGGCTTGTCTCCATGTGGGTGACCACCCGTGGCAGCTCTTGGCTACCAGAGCAGCATATTGCTTTGGGCATTCCTGCGCCAGAGGCACGGAACGCAAGTTGTTTGAGCAAAGTTTACGGAAAACGCCCCGAATAGAGCTTTCTTTTTATTGCCGGGATTAACCTAGTTTTTGAAAGAATCTTGCTGTAAATTGCGAATCATGAACCAACTTGATCGCTTCGACTGGGCCATCCTGAATGAGCTGCAAATGGATGGGCGCCTCACCAATGCCGAGCTGGCCCAGCGCGTGGGCCTGTCTGCCGCGCCCTGCTGGCGGCGCGTGCGCGCGCTGGAGGAGTCGGGCTACATCACCGGCTATCACGCCACGCTGGACCGCCACAAGCTGGGCCTGGGCGTGCTGGCCTTTGTGCGCGTGGATGCCGCACAGAACACGGCCGACATCACGCTGCGCATGGAGGAAGCCATTCGCCTGCTGCCCGAAGTCACCTCCTGCCACTACATCAGCGGCGCGGGCACCTTCGAGCTGCAGGTCGTGGCCAGGGATCTGGAGAGCTTTTCCGGTTTTGTGCGCAATGTGCTGCTGCGCCTGCCCAACGTCAAAGACGTGCACACGATTTTTTCGCTGGGCGAGGTCAAGTCCAGCAGCGCGCTGCCGCTGCCCAGCACGCTGACGCATGCCTGAGCCCGGCCGGCGCACTTCAAAAGTGAAGCGCGTACCGCTTGATCCATGGGCGATACCTGCCATACCGGCATTGAAATCATTGACTGGCATGCGCTGCAAGCTCACTGATCAATAGCACCCGTCACCACTGCGACAGGTGGCCGCCGCAGCCTGGTGCTGTGAGGAACTACGTATTTGTCAGCACAACTTTCCTGCTACAGAATCGTGTCCCATGGCCCACGATGATTCCGCAGCACGCGCTTCCCACAATCCAATAACTTCAGACTCCGGCCAGGTCCCTGCAGGCAAGCTGCTGGAAGATCCCTCGGCCATGCATGACGGAGGCGCGCCGCCTGCCGCGGCCCCGGGCGTCTGGACACCGCTGGCCACACCCACCTTCCGCATGCTGTGGATGATCTGGATGACGGCCAATATCTGCATGTGGATGAACGATGTGGCGGCCGCCTGGCTGATGACATCGCTGACCACCTCGCCGGTGCTGGTGGCGCTGGTGCAGTCGGCCTCCACCCTGCCGGTCATGTTGCTGGCCCTTCCCAGCGGGGCGCTGGCCGACATCCTGGACCGACGCCGCTACTTCATCGTCACCCAGTTCTGGGTGGCTGCCGTGGCGCTGCTGCTGTGCCTGGCCGTGCTCTCGGGCCAGCTGACGCCCTATCTGCTGCTGGCCCTGGTGTTTGCCAACGGCATCGGCCTGGCCATGCGCTGGCCGGTGTTCTCCGCGCTGATCCCCGAGTTGGTGCCCAAGCACCACCTGCCTTTTGCGATGGCCCTCAACGGCGTGGCCATGAATGCCTCGCGCATCATCGGCCCGCTGGTCGCCGGCGCCCTGATTGCCGGCCTGGGCAGCGCCTGGGTGTTTGTGCTCAACGCCGTGCTGTCCATCGTCTCGGGCTTTGTGCTGCTGCGCTGGAAGCGCCAGCAGCCCGCCAACCCGCTGGGCCGCGAGCGCCTGGGCTCGGCCATGCGCGTGGGCCTGCAGTTCATCCAGGAGTCGCCGCGCATGCATGCCGTGCTGCTGCGCACCGTCTGCTACTTTCTGCAGGCCGCCGCCATCATGGCCCTGCTGCCGCTGACGGCCCAGCGCCTGGACCACGGCACGGCCGGCAGCGGCAGTGCCGGCACCTTCACGCTGCTGCTGGCCTCCATGGGCGCGGGCGCCATCCTGGGCGCCATGCTGCTGCCGCGCATACGCCAGATGCTGTCGGGCGAGCGCACGGTGCTGGCCGGCGTGGCCGCGCAAAGCCTGGCCACGCTGACCGTGGCCTTCGCCCCCCATATCGCCGTGGCCGTGCCGGGCATGATGCTCTCGGGCATGGCCCTGCTGGCCACGGCCAACACGCTGGGCGTGGCCGCGCAGATGGCCCTGCCCAACTGGGTGCGGGCACGCGGCATGTCCATCTACCAGATGTCCATTATGGGCAGCACGGCCATTGGCGCCGCCATCTGGGGCAAGATCGCCAGCCTGGGCTCGGTGCAGATCAGCATGGCCGTGGCCGCCGTCAGCGGGCTGACGGCCCTGCTGATCGTGCAGCGCCTGAACCCGGACCGCGACATCGAGGAAGACCTCAGCCCTTCGCGCGCCTTCACGCCGCCGACTGCAGCGTCGACGCCCGAAGCCGGGCGCGTGGTGGTGACCATCGAGTACCTGATCGACCCGGCCAGGGCCGGCGCCTTCCGCGATCTGATGCAGCTGAGCCGGCGCAGCCGCCTGCGCCAGGGCGCGCTGTCCTGGAGCCTGCTGCACAGCATGAGCCAGCCCGAGCGCTTCGTGGAGCAGATCACCGACGAATCCTGGACCGAGCATCTGCGCCGCTTCGAGCGCGTGACGACCGCCGATGTGGCGCTGCGCGACCGCAAGCTGAGCTTTCACAAGGGCAAGGAGCCGCCCGTGGTGCAGCGCTACTTCACCGACGCTCTTTAAAAGAGAGCTGCCAGCGCTTTCAAATCAATGATTTCAGATAGTTATTTATCGAAATTCATTGACTGGCAAGCGCTGGCAGCTCCTGTTTTTAGCATCAGCGCAGATGCGGCGCCGATCCGGCCAAGGCCTTGGGCCAGAAGGCCCAGAGCTTGAGCGGCTGCTTGATGCGGCCCGCCACATCACCGGCCTCGGCCCCCCAGCCCATGAAATAGTCGGCGCGCACGGCGCCCAGAATGGCGCTGCCAGTATCCTGCGCGAACACCAGGCGATTGAGCGAGACCGTAGGGCCGGGCGTGGACAGCCAGACCGGCGTGCCATAGGGAATGCTGTTGCGGTCCACGGCAATCGAGCGGCCCGGCGTCAGCGCCACGCCCTGGGCGCCCTTGGGACCGAACTGGGCATCGAAGTCATTGAGCGCCTCCTCGCGGAAGAACACATAGCGCGGATTGCTCCAGAGCATCTCGTTGACACGCGAGGGATTGGCGGCAATCCAGGCGCTGATGCCGGGCCAGGTGGCATCGCGCACCAGGTTCTGGTCGAGCAGCCAGCGGCCCACGCTCTTGTAGGGCTGATCGTTGGTGCCGGCATAGGCCACGCGGATCATGCGCTGGCGGCCGTCGGCCTCGGTCAGCATCAGCCGGCCCGAGCCCTGGATATGCAGCACCAGCATGTCCACCGGGTCGCGCAACCAGGCAATGGCACGGCCGGCCAGGGCGGCCTGGGCCTCGGAGTTGGTGTCGATCTGCTGGCGCGTGAACCAGGGCTTGCGCTTGCCAAAGCCCTGCGGGACCTGATAGATGGGCACGTTGAAGCCGTTGCCCTGCACACGGCGCGCCTCGTACAAGGGCTCGTAATAGGCGGTCAGCATGCCGTCGGGGCTGCCCGTGGTCGCTTCGATGCGATAGGGCTGCAGCGTGTTCATCATCCAGCTGCGCTGCTCGTCTTCCGAGGCGATGCTCAGCCTTCGTACCTCGCCGCACAGATTGGCAAACACGGTGCTGGGACGCTCGCAGTTCTTGATCCAGGCATTCCAGGCCTCGTTCAGGGAATCCTGGGGCACGCCGGGCAACTCGCCCCAGTCCACCGCCACCCAGCGGCTTTTAGTCGGTACATTGGCGGTGAACGGCGGCTTGGCTGCGGAAGCCGACCCGCCATGCGGAGCCATCTCGGGCACCGATGCCGGGTCGTTTTGCTGCTTGGTGGTGGTGCATGCCACCAGGGTTCCTACAATCAGCGCCAGTGAAGCACGGCGCAGGAGATGGAAATTCATGGGTCTGATTTTGCTTGAAGCACTGCTGGCATTGGCCATTTTGGTCGCTATTGTGTGGTGGACCATGTTCTCAGGTCGAAAAAAGGGTGAGTTGCCGGCCCCGGTCGAGCCTGCGCCGCACAAAGAAGTGCTTGCAGACCCCGAACAAGATCGCTCTAATCGAGCTTAGCCCATGGCGCTGCAGCCACTGCAGCGCGGGCTGCATGTGACAATCTTTTGCATCAGAAACCGCTCGCTGGCCCGCGTCCTACTTTTTTTGCCTTCTCTTGGCAGTACGCTCGTGGCCTTGCAGCTTTTACGCGAAGCTGGTTTGCAAGACCCTCCGGGTCGTTTATCAAACTAAGGAGTTTTCTATGCGCAAGCAAATGGCTGTGACGGCCGCTCTGGCCTCTGCATTGTTGATCACCGGCTGCGCCAATACCGGCGGCATGTCGGACACCACGCGTCGTACTGCCACCGGTGCAGGCGTGGGCGCACTGGGCGGCGCTGCCATCGGCGCCATTGCTGGCGGCCATGCCGGCAAGGGTGCGCTGATCGGTGCCGGTGTCGGCGCCCTGGGCTCCTATATCTGGTCGCAGAACCTCGAGAAGCAAAAGCGTGAAATGGAAGCCGCGACCCAGGGCACAGGCGTGGGCGTGACACAGACCGCGGACAACCAGCTCAAGCTGGACATCCCCAGCGACATCTCCTTTGACACCGGCCGCGCCGACATCAAGGGCAACTTCGCCCCCATCCTCGATCGCTTTGCCGAAGGTCTGCGCAACAACCCCAACGCAGAAGTGCGCATCATCGGTCACACCGACAGCACAGGCTCCGATGCCATCAACAACCCTCTGTCGCTGCAGCGCGCCGAGAGCACCCGCAACTATCTGACATCGCGTGGCGTCAACGGCGCCCGCATCCAGGTGCAGGGCATGGGCTCGCACCAGCCCGTGGCCTCCAATGCCACCAACGAAGGCCGTGCGCGCAACCGCCGCGTGGAAATCTTCGTGGGCGAGCGCGCTCCTCAGTAAGACAGGCGCCAGCCAGCAAAAAGCCCCGCAAAGCGGGGCTTTTTTCATCTCGGGGGGCTTCCGCTCAGGCGTTGCGCAACAGATTGGCCAGCTCGACGGCCGACTTGACCTGCATCTTGTCGAAGACACGCGCCCGGTGCACTTCCACGGTGCGCACGCTGATGTCGAGCTGATCGGCAATCAACTTGTTCGGCACGCCCTCGACGACCAGCTTCATCACGTCTTTCTCGCGATCGGTGAGCTCGTCCAAGCGGCTGCGCACCTCTTCGCGCGCCTGCAAGGCGGCCAGATGCTCGGCGGACAGCGCCAGCGCCTGCTCCACCCGGTCCACCAGCGCGTTGTCGGAAAACGGCTTCTCGCAGAAATCGAAGGCACCACGCTTGACCGTATCCACGGCTGTCGGCACATCGGCATGGCCGGTGAGAAAGATCACGGGCATGGCCTCGATCTGGCCGCGCTCCAGCATGCGGTTGAACAGCGACAGCCCGCTCATGCCCGTCATGCGCATATCGAGCAGCAGGCAGCAGGGGCGACGCGTCACGGGGCTGGTCTGCAGCACGGCCTGCTCGAATTCTTCGGCGTTGCGATAGCACTCGCTCAGCAATCTGCGCGAACGCAGCAGCCATGCCAATGCCTCTCGGACATCGGCATCGTCGTCCACCACGTAGACGGTAGCGTCGGTTACAGGTTCCATGAAGCCTAGTTCTCTCTGGGTTCCCAGTGGGCCGGAAGCGTGAAGACAAACTCCGTGCCCTGCGGGAGGTGCGGGCGGTAATCAAGGTGACCACCATGTTGCTCCACCACCGTGCGGCACAGACTCAGGCCCAGGCCCATGCCTTCGGTGCGCGTGGTGAAGAAGGGGGTGAACAGCTGCTCGGCGACTTCCGCAGAAATGCCGGCGCCGCAGTCCATGATGGAAAATTCTACCCAACGCGCGTTATTACCGTCAGAACTGCGCCTGACAGCCATGGTCAACACCCTCTCCTTGAGCTCGGGCAGGTCCATGGCCTGCATGCCGTTGCGCGCCAGATTGAGCAGCACCTGCTCGACCATGGTGACATCGCAGAGCACCCCCGGCAGATCGGGCTCCAGCTCCAGCTGCACAGTTGCATTGAGCTTGTGCGCCTGCAGATAGACCAGAGGCATGACGGCATCGATCAGCTCCACGGGCTGCACCACCTCTCTGGACTTGTCGCGCCGGCGCACGAAATCGCGCACGCTCTTGATGACCTTGCCTGCGCGGTCGGCCTGAAAACCGATGCGCTCCAGAGCCATGCGCAAGTCCTTGAGATGCGGAACCTGAGGGTCAGTCGGCTCATGCTCCAGCAGATTGAGCGAGCCCGTGGCATAGCTGGAAATGGCGGCCAGCGGCTGTGTCAGCTCATGGCTGAGCATGGAGGCCATCTCGCCCACCGTCGCAAGGCGTGCCGTGGCCTGCAGGCGCTCCTGGGAGGCACGCGACATCTCCTCCATGCGTCGCTGCTCGCTGATATCGATGAAAGCGCTCATCCAGCCCGTGTGCTGGCCCTGGGCGGTGATCAGCGGCGCCTCGAAAATCAGCACCGGAAAGCGCGAGCCGTCCTTGCGCATGAACACGCTCTCGTGGCCCTGGCGCGGTGTGGGCAGCAAGCCGGCAAGGCGCTGATCGCGTCGGCTCACATATTCCTGGGCCAGCTCGGGCGGCCAGTAAGGCGCCACATTGAGACCCAGCAGCTCCTGCGCGCTGAAGCCCACCATATTGCAGAAGGCCGGGTTCACATAGGTGATGCGGCCCTGGAGATCGCGTGCACGCATGCCCGTGACCAGGGAGTCCTCCATGGCCTTGCGAAAGGCCAGCGCATCGCCCAGATCGCGCTCCGCACGCAGGCGGCGGCGGTTGTCGCGCACCAGCACCACCACCACGGTCACCAGCGCGATCGACATGCCGGTCACCAGCGCCGTCATCACATTCGGAAAAACGCTGGGCGCGTGATGCCAGCTGTCCATGCGCAGCACCAGGGTGTTGCCCGGCAAATCCAGCAACTGCTGGGCCGTGAACATGCGCGAGCCGCGCCAGGCCGCCCCCACCATGGCCAGACGCGTGCCGTCCGGCTCGGTGAACGAAACCTCCTGGGTGCGCGGCAGGGACTTGCCCACCTGGGCCATCAGAATGCCCTGCAGGCTGTAGGTGCCCAGCACATAGCCCACCACATGGCCGTTCTCCGTCAGCGGCATGCAGACTTGCATGGTCTCCGTGCCCAGGCCCTCGCCCAGCAGCTGGAAGCGGCTGGGCGAGTACGATGGCCCGTTGACGCGTCTGGCCTGGGTACAGGTCAGTGCCTCGCCCGAATGCAGCTCGGGCAAATGGCTTTCGTCCTCGACCAGCAAGGTGCGGTAAGGCGTCTCGGCATGCTCGATGAGGCGCATGTTTTCACCGCGCCATTCGATGCGCATCAGGTCGCGGCGCTGCTGCAGCAGCTCGGTCGCATGCTCGCGCCAGGCGGCATGCTTGCTGCTGTAGGCGCTCAGCGCCAGCAGGTCCTGCAGATTGCGGCCCAGCGCTGCACGGATATCGCCGACCGCATTGGCGGTGTCGCGCTCCAGCTTTTCCTGCACCTGCGAGGCCTCATAGCGTCCGGCCAGCCAGACCATGGTGACCAGCATGCTGACCACCAGTGCCACCAGCAAGGTCCATAGCGACCAGCGCTTCCAGGCCATGCGCCAGCGCCGCCAGGGCCAATGGGCGGGATGGTCCTCGGGCAGTGCGTCAAGAGCGGTATTCAGCGGATCAGTCACAGCACACGATGGGTCAAGGCCGGCAATTGCTGGCGCACCTGCAGCAGGCGGTCACGATTGAGCTCTCCCGCCACCACGCCGGTGCCGCTGGCCTGCAGGCCCTGCACCTCGCCCCAGGGGTCGATCAGCAGGCTGTGGCCCCAGGTGCGGCGACCGTTTTCATGCACGCCGCCCTGGCCCGGTGCCAGCACATAGGCCAGGTTCTCTATCGCCCGCGCCCGCAGCAGCACCTCCCAGTGCGCCTGGCCCGTGGTGTAGGTGAAGGCACTTGGCACCAGCAGCAGATCGGCCCCCTGTGCACTGAGCGCGCGGTACAGCTCGGGAAAGCGAAGGTCATAGCAGACACTCAGGCCCAGGCGCCAGCTCACGCCATTTCTGGCCTGTATGTCGCAGACCACGGGCTGGCTGCCCGCCTGCACCACGGCAGCCTCGGTATAGCTCTCGCGCCCGTTGTCGAACTGAAAGAGGTGGATCTTGTCGTAGCGGGCCACGCATTCGCCCTCGGGCGAATAGACCAGACTGGTGTTGAGCACATGGCTGTCGTCAGCGGCCTGCAGCGGCAGCGTGCCGGCCACCACCCACAGCTGCAGCTGCCTGGCCGCCCCGGCCATGAAGTCCTGGATCGGCCCCTGGCCAAAAACCTCCCGGTAGGCCAGCTTGTCGGTGTCCCTGGCTCCCATGGCACAGAAATACTCAGGCAGCACCACCAGCTCCGCACCCAGGGCGGCAGCCTGCTGCATCAGGCTGCGCGCCTGCGCCAGATTGGCTGCGACGTCCTGACCCGAGACCATTTGTAGAGCGGCAATCTTCATGGCTTCTCCTCTGAGCTTGGAGCGGCAGCGGGCTGCTTGCCGGCATCGTCGGCTCCGGCCTTGGGCACGCTGCGCCTGGGCAGCTCGGTCACCTGCGGGTCTTCCCAGCTGCCGTGGATATGGAACTCCTTGGTCGTGGCCGCAATCAGCGGGCCACGCAGAATCATCTGTGCCAGAAAGCTGCTCAGCCCCACCACGGGATTGATGGCCGTCGCAACCAGGGAGGCGGACAGGGCGTTGATCTCCGGCACTACCACGACATGCAGGTCCTGGGTTTCCTTGTCGATATCGGCAGAGCCCTCCATCAGCACCGCCGCGTTCACGCCCTTCATCTGCATGTTATTCGTCTTGGCAATGCCGCGCTCTATGGTGACATCGCCTCGCATGAAGTCGAAAGAGAAGCCGTTACGGAACACGTCGCGGAAGTCCAGCGTCAGCCGCCTGGGCAGGGACTGCAGGCTGAGCACGCCCAGCAGCTTGGCCAGTCCTGGATCGGCCTTGAGGAACTGGCCTTTTTGCACCTCCAGATGCACGGCGCCGGACATGGTCTTGAACTCCGGCGTCACGGGCGCTCCTGTCCAGCTGATTTCACCCTGCAGCTGGCCCTGTCCATTGGCAACCACGCCAGGCATGTCAAAGCGATTGAGCAGCTTGCCCACATCGCGCAGATTGAGCTGGAACTGCAGCTGGGTCTGCCCCGGGTGCTTTTTGTCACTGGAGCGCAGCCCCCAGGAGCCCTGGGCCGTCAACGTCGCCTCGGGCGTGCTGATATTGAAGCGCGACAGCTGCCATTCGCGCTGCCCCGCGCCGACGGACAGCCCGTGATTGCGCGCCACCACATCCAGCTTGCCCAGCGAACGCTTGCCCAGCTGGAAGTCGTCCACACTGACCTGCAAGGCCGGTAACTCGCGCACATTGCCGGTCTGTTCCGCAGCAGCATCCAGCCCTTCGTCCGGGCCGTCGGGAATGCTCAGACGCGAGAGCTTGGCGATGACCAGGCCGCCCGGCTCCTGCGCAGAGGGTTCGCGATACTCCACACGCCCTGCCAGCTCGCGTGACTGGATCTGGTTGGTCCAGACCTTGCTGGCATGGCTGAGCTGCAGGGATACATCGTGCAGCGAACGGCCATGGAGCTTCACCTCGCGCGCCTTGAGCGCCAGCTGCTGCGGCACAAACTGGCGCCAGCTCTCTTCCTCGGCACCTGGTCCATCGGCAGCGCCCCCTGCGCCATCGGGCCACAAACGACTCCAGGCATCCAGATCAAGCACCGGCAATTGCACCCTGGCCTGCAGGCCGGCAGGCGGCAACGCGGCTTCCGCCTTGCCCGACTCCACCAGCTCCAGGCTGCCGCGTGTGATGCGGGCCTGGGCCCCGCTGATATCGCGCTCCAGCAAAGCTGCGGCCTGATTGCCCCATTGCACGCCGAACTGATCGGTCAGCGGCTTGGCCACGGCTGGCACCGTGCGGTTGACACGCAAGGCCAGGGTGCTGTCGGCCGCCTTGCCCAAGGGCGCCGGCAACATGACCGCCATTCCCTGCAGCTCGGACTGCAGACTGATTTCCGGCACGCTGTGCAGCACCTTGATCTGCAAGCCATAACGGGCCTGGCCCTGCAGATGCTTGCCCAGAGCCACCAGTTCGCTCATCTCCTTGGCGTCACGCAGGCCCTGGGCCGTGGCAATACCGTCCACGCGCACTTGCACCGGAGCCGTGGCGGCGTCGGCGGCAGGCTTCATGCCGCCCTCGATGCGCACATCACCGCCCAGCGCTCTGGCCTGCACGCCCGAGAGCTGAAAGCCGGTCTCCGAAAACTGCACATTGCCGCGCAGTTGGCTGAGTGTGGGCACCTCGGGCATCAGCTGCAGCGTATTGCCCGCCAGTGCCACTTCACCCTGCACCTTGCTGCGCTCCATATGCATGGTGGGCAGATGCAGCCTGAGGCTGAGCTTGGCATTGCCCGTGGCCTTGCTGCCATCCAGAGCATGGGCAGTCAGTGCAGACAGGGCCGAGCCTTGGACCAGGTTCAGCATATCGCCTAGAGCTCCATGAGCCTTAGCGTTGACCTCCACCTCGGTCAGGTTCCAGTCGGCCACTCCGGCCTGCGCTTCATCAACCACGATGGCGGTATGCCCCAGAAAGCCCTTGGCCTTGCGCACCTGCATGGAGTTACGGTCGAACACCAGCTCGCCCGACAGCCTGGTCAGCGGCGGCCAGGGCTTTTCGCCGGGGCCCAGCAGATAGCCGGGCACAAACTGGTAGTTCACATCATGCACCTGGGCACTGATGTGGAATTCGCCCTTGCCCGGCTTTTCAAACGGCACATGCTCGAGCTCGCCCTTGACGCGGAAGTTCACTGCACTGGCCTGACCCGTGGTGATGGCCTCGCGCACATAGCGCAGCGCATCGCTGCCCAGATCCTGGGGCAGATAGCGATAAATCCGTTCACCCTTGGCGCGGCTGAGCTGCCCTTGCAGATCCAGCAGTCCCGGAAAGCGCGGCTGCTCCTTGGTCCCTGCACCGGACTGCCAGTTGGCCTGGGCCTGGCCGGCCGTGTCCTCATTGGCGAAACGCAGCCGGGGCACCTGCACCTTGATGGACTGGCCCTTGTCCAGCAGCTGCCAGCGCACCAGGCTGTCGAACTGGTCGAGCGGAATATCGGGGTCTTCAAACACTCCGGGGAAGCTCAGCATGGCCTGGTTGGCCTCCGCCGTCTTGGTCAGCGTTGCCTCGCCGCTGTCCTGGTCCAGGCTGAACTTGCCACTCAGCCCCCGCACGCCGGGAATACCTATGCTGTGCGGACCCTCCTGCGAAGCCTGGGAACGCAAGCCCAGCTGCTCGAAGCGCCCCGAAGCCTTGTACTGCGCCAGCTGCTGCAGAGGTCCGCGCCATGACAGCTTGAGATCACTCAGCTGTCCTGCCGGCGCAAGCGCCTTGAGCTGGGTCTGCACGGACTCCGGCAGGGGCAGACGCTGCAGCATCTGCGCCGCAATGGCCAGATCGATGCCATC
The DNA here is from genome assembly GCF_053615495.1 of Comamonas sp. HJ-2. Lineage (NCBI taxonomy): Bacteria > Pseudomonadati > Pseudomonadota > Betaproteobacteria > Burkholderiales > Comamonadaceae > Comamonas > Comamonas sp. HJ-2. Next base: position 207,191 of record NZ_JBSIFD010000003.1, read on the forward strand.
GGCCTGAACCTCGCCATGCTCGCCCTGGCTGCCCTGCTCGGAAGCGCCGGTCGGCACATAGCGCAGGCTGAAGTCGCCTCTGGGCCAGTTCAGGCCGTCATCGGCCGTGAACTGCAATCCCTGGACGGAAAACTGGTAACCGTTCTGATTCTTGGCCCGCAAACGCCCCCGCAAGGCCTGCAGGGCCAGGGGCTCAGGTCTGCCCCGCCATTGGAGTTGCAGCGCCTGTACCGCGACATCGGCCACCCCGCCCACGGGCTGTCCGTGATCCACATCCAGCCAGGCCCTGACCGAGCCCTTGCCCTGCTGCAGCTTCCAGTCCTGCGGCCCCAGATACTGGCCCAGATGGGACAGGTCGATATGCGTGAAGTCCAGATAAGCCTGTCCGCTCCAGCGCTCCAGACGCCCTTCATGCACCGACAGCAAAGGCTCCTTGAAGTTGCCCATGACCGTAAAGCGCTGGCCCCAGCCCTCTGGCGGCGTGGCATCCAGCCGCAGGGAGTGGTGCCAGCGCTTGTTGCGCAGCACCAGATCCACATCCTGCAGTTGCAAGGGCGCGGCATTGCGCAGCTCGTCCACCCACTGCAGCTTGCCGCTGCGGATGGCGATTTCGGGCTGGGAGAAGATCCAGTCGGAGTCGGTACCCTGCCCCGGATCGGATGACACGGCAATACCGGCCACAAAGATCTGGCCGTCGGCATCGCGGCGCACCGTCAGATCCGGCCCTTCCAGATATATCTGCTCGACTCCCAGGGTCATCAGCGAATGGGCAGAGACCGCCACCACCACCTTGGGCAGCAGCAAGGCCTCACTCTTGTTCGCAGGGTCATGCAGGACTACGTCGCCCAGCTCGAAGGTCGGCACCAGACCCGAGCGGTAAGCATTCAGCCGGCCAATGGAAACCGGTACACCCAGGCTGCGTGAGGCCAGGGATTCCAGCTCGGGGCGCCACTGTTCGATTCGCGGCACAATCCAGAAATGGAGCACCCCCCACACGGTGGCCAGCAGCAGCCACAGGCTAAGGACCAGTCCCAGAGACCACCGTGCCAAGCTGGCCAGCCTATGAATTTGGCGAGTTGGGAGTGGTTTCGGTTCGATCATCGGTGGCCTAGCAATGGCAGGAATTATGACCGGCGCCCCGTGCGCGTTTCGGTAACCACACGTTGCCGAGCTGATTACCTGCCTGCCTGACATCATTTTTCACGGTCCGCATGCAGTCCCCAGAGCAAGCAATGGCAGAAAACGCCCTCAATGTTCCTTCCCCGGCCCAGTACTCGCGCTTTGTGCAGCGCCTTCACCGCCGTTACGAGAACTGGTTTGACGCCTTGCCACCGGGAGCCCCCGACCGGGCCCTGATGGAGCAGGCCCTGGGCACGCTACAGTCGCGCGGCCTGGACCTCTCCGCGGCGCTGCGCGTGCTGCGCCAGCTGGTGATGGAGCGCATCATCGTGTTGGACTGCGAACAGCAGGCACCTCTCGCCGTGGTGACCAAGGCCGTCACCGAGCTGGCCGAGCTGGCCCTGGATCGCGCCTGCACCCAGGTGCGCGCCGAACTCGACACCCGGCATGGTGCACCTCAAGGACCCGCCGGCCAGGAAGTCCAGTTCTGGGTCATAGGCATGGGCAAGCTAGGTGCCCGCGAGCTCAATGTCTCCAGCGACATCGACCTGATCTACGTCTACGAACATGACGGCGACACCCGGGGCAAGGCCGACGGCCGCGGCGTGATCTCCAACCACGAGTACTTCGGCCGTGCCGTCAAGGGCATCTTCAGCCTGATCGGCGACACCACCGAACACGGCTTTGTCTTTCGCGTCGACCTGGCCCTGCGGCCCAACGGCAATTCAGGCGCCCCCGCCGTCTCGCTGTCCTCGCTGGAGGAATATCTGCAGATCCATGGCCGCGAATGGGAGCGCTTTGCCTGGCTCAAGAGCCGCATCGTAGCGCCGCTGGCCGATATCCAGACCCCCAACGTCCAGGCCCTGCGCGGCGTGGTGCTGCCCTTTGTGTTCCGCCGCTATCTGGACTATGCGGTGTTCGACTCGCTGCGCAGCCTGCATCGCCAGATCCGTGACCACGCCTCCAAGCGCAGCGCAGGCCATCCCGAGCGCGCCAACGACGTCAAGCTCTCGCGCGGCGGTATCCGCGAGATCGAATTCATCGTGCAGCTGCTGCAGGTGGTGCGCGGCGGCCAGTTCCCCGAACTGCGCCGTCGCCCCACACTGGAAGCGCTGCAGCGCCTGGTGCAGGCCAATCTGATGAGCGCCGAGATTGCCGATGCGCTGAGCCGCGCCTACATCTTCTTGCGCCAGGTGGAGCACCGCATCCAGTATCTGGACGATCAGCAGACCCATGTGCTGCCCACACGCGACGATGATCTGCTGTGGATTGCCCGCACCCTGGGCTATGCCGATGCCTGCGGCTTTCTGCACCAGCTGGACGAGCACCGCGAACTGGTGGCACAGGAGTTCGACACCTTGCTCGGCGGCGACTCCCAGCAATGCAGCAACGGCCACTGCAATGCCGCCAAGGCCGCGGCAGGCGGACCGCCCACGCCCAGAGACATCGAAGACCTGATCGAGGCCCTGCCTCCCTCGCTGGCCGGGCAGGTCGCCGACTGGCGCAGCAATACCCGCATCAACGGCCTGCGCGACGAGGCGCGGGCTCGTTTGTTCAGGCTGGTGGAGCGCACCTCGCAATGGGTGGAAAGCGGCCAGTCCAGCGAAGAAGCTGCCAAACGCTTTCTGCAGTGGCTGGAACCCCTGCTGCGCCGCGAAAGCTACCTCGCCTTGCTGCTGGAACGCCCGGCAGTTCACGAGAGATTGCTACATCTTTTGGGAGCTGCACGCTGGCCAGCACGTTACCTGCAGCAACACCCCGGGGTGATCGATGAGCTGGCCAGCGATGCCATCCTCAAGGAGCGCTTTGTCGCAGCAGACTTCGAGCACGAGCTGGCCATGCGCCTGGCCGCCCTGCAGTCCACGGGCGAGGACGACGACGAAACCCTGCTCAATCTGCTGCGCCGCGCCCACCATGCCGAAGTCTTCCGCACGCTGGCGCGCGATATCGAAGGCCGCATTACCGTAGAGCAAGTGGCCGACGACCTCAGCGCCCTGGCCGACAGCGTGCTGCGCATCACGGCCCAATGGTGCTGGAGCCGGCTCAAGAGCCGACATCGCGATACGCCACGTTTCGGCATCGTGGGCTACGGCAAGCTGGGCGGCAAGGAACTCGGCTACGGCAGCGATCTGGACATCGTCTTCGTCTTCGATGACGACGATGACCGCGCGCCCGAGGTCTACGCGGCCTATGTGCGCAAGCTCATCAACTGGCTGACCGTCAAGACCGGTGAGGGCGATCTGTTCGAGATCGACACCGCACTGCGCCCCAACGGCAACTCGGGCCTGCTGGTGACCAGCTTCGAGTCCTATGCCAACTACCAGCAGCAGCGCGGCAGCAACACCGCCTGGACCTGGGAGCACCAGGCCATGACGCGTGCCCGCTTTGTGCTGGGCAGCCGCGACTTTCCCTCGCCTGCAGGCGAGCCTGCGACCGATCTGCACCTGCATCAGCGTTTTGATGCGGTGCGCGAAGCTGTCATCACCGCGCCGCGCGATGCCGCTGCTCTGCGCAACGAGATTGAAACCATGCGTGAGCGGGTGCGTGGCGCCCACCCGGTACGCGGCGGCCTGTTTGACGTCAAACACAGCCCCGGCGGCATGGTGGATGTGGAATTTGCCGTGCAGTACCTGGTGCTGGCCGAATCCGGCGCGCACCGCGAGCTGATCGCCAATGTGGGCAATATCGCCTTGCTGCAGCGCGCCGAAGACGCGGGCCTGCTGCCCAAGGCAGTGGGCTATGAAGCAGCCAAGGCCTACCGCGAGCTGCGCCGCCTGCAACACGTGGCAAGACTGGATGAGCGTTCCGGACAGCTGGAACCAGAGCAGGCCCAAGCCCAGCGCGAAGCGGTACTCAAGCTCTGGGCTGCGGTGTTCGGGCCTGTCGCCTCAGCGCAAAGCAGCTAACTGCTCCAAGGGCCCGGAGATTGGTGAGCACCTGCTTTTCGAGGCACTGGCAGCATCCATCAAGATTTGCCTACAGGCATTGCCAAACTGTTACAAAAATGAAACCCACGGGGGCAGGAACTTCTGCAACAGTGTCTTATCTGATAGTCAAGTGCAATGAACTGACAGGTCTGCATTCACCAATTTCCAGTTGCGAAGCCCTTGGGTACGCCCATTGAACAATCCCCGGAGCGCTTCTCCTCCCTCCCTCTCTTAATTCGTTTCGGGATGCTTCGCAGCTTTTTTATGCCCCAAAAAAGGCCACTTTCGAGTGGCCTTTTCTTTGACGGCATGCTGCCACTCAGTGGGGCACGGTGTTCACAAAGCTGGGGCGTGCCGCCAGCTTGGCCAGCAAGGCGGCCAGATTCGGATGCTCGGCGCGCCAGTCCATCTCGGGAAAGCGGAAATCCAGCCAGGCCAGGGCACAGCCGACGCTGATATCGGCCAGCGTCAGATGCGTGCCTCCGCAGCAAAACGGCTTCTCGCCCAGGCCCTGAGACATGACCTTGAGCGCGGCCTGGACCTTGCCCATCTGGCGGTCCATCCAGGCCTGGCTGCGCTGCTCTGCACTGCGGCCGGGCCAGGTGGCCTCCAGCCGCACCAGAACGGCAGCGTCCAGCATGCCGTCAGCCAGTGCCTCCCAGGTCTTGACCTCGGCGCGCTCGCGGCCCGTGCCCGGAATCAGCTTGCCAACCGGCGAAAGTGTGTCCAGATATTCGACGATGACGCGCGAATCGAACATGGCCTCCGTTCCGTCCATCACCAGGCGCGGCACCTTGCCCAGAGGATTGCCCGTACCCGGCGCAAGCGCTTCCTCCCAGGGATTCTCTTCGACGAATTGATAGTCCAGCTTCTTTTCGGCCAGCACGACGCGGACTTTGCGCACAAAGGGGCTGGTGGTGGAGCCTATTAGTTTCATAGCAGCGGTTCCATGACACGAGTCACCGGCGACGGGCCGGTGCGATGATTCTATGCGCTGGCATGGCGGCACGGCTGCCGCCGCAAAGGGGCGGCATGCGTGCCAGTCACGGCCGCCGAGCAACCCAGCGCGGCGTGCGACTGATACAGCGCACCTACAATTGCGCCACCATGAACCTGTCCTCCCTCACCGCCATCTCTCCCTTGGACGGCCGCTACGCCGCCAAGCTGTCCGCACTGCGCCCCATCATGAGCGAATACGGCTATATGCACCGCCGTGTTCAGGTCGAGGTGACCTGGTTCATCGCCCTGTCCGATGCCGGCTTTGCCGAATTCCCCGCGCTGTCGGCCGAATCGCGCGACTATCTGCACGCGCTGGTCGCCAACTTCTCCGAAGCCGATGCCGACGCCATCAAGGCCATCGAAAAGACCACCAACCACGACGTGAAGGCCGTGGAGTACTGGATCAAGTCCAAGTTCGATGGCCGCGCCGAGCTGCAAAAGGCCGCCGAGTTCGTGCACTTTGCCTGCACCAGCGAAGACATCAACAACACCAGCCACGCGCTGCAGATCCGCGTCGGCCGCGACACCGTGCTGCTGCCCGCCATCGACGGCATCATCGCCAAGCTGCGCGAGATGGCCCACCTCTACGCCGAAGTGCCCATGCTCAGCCGCACCCACGGCCAGACCGCCTCCCCCACCACCGTGGGCAAGGAACTGGCCAACGTGGTCGTGCGCCTGCAAAAGGCCGCTGCCAACATCGCCGGCGTGAAGATCCTGGGCAAGATGAACGGCGCCGTGGGCAACTACAACGCCCACCTGTCGGCCTGGCCCGAGTTCGACTGGGAAGCCTTCAGCAAGAACGTGGTGGAATCCGCCGAGCCCAAGGGCCTGGGCATCAGCTTCCAGCCCTACTCCATCCAGATCGAGCCCCATGACTACATGGCCGAGCTGTTCGATGCCATGGCTCGCACCAACACCATCCTGATCGACCTGTCGCGCGACATCTGGGGCTATGTGTCCCTGGGCTTCTTCAAGCAGCGCCTGAAGGCCGGCGAGATCGGCTCGTCCACCATGCCCCACAAGGTCAACCCCATCGACTTCGAGAACTGCGAAGGCAATCTGGGCATGGCCAACGCCATGCTCAAGCATCTGGCCGAGAAGCTGCCCATCAGCCGCTGGCAGCGTGACCTGACCGACTCCACCGTGCTGCGCAACATCGGCGTGGCCTTCGGCTACACCACGCTGGCCTACGCTTCGCTGATGACCGGCCTGAACAAGCTCGAACTCAACGAAGAGCGCCTGCAGGAAGACCTGAACCACGCCTGGGAAGTGCTGGCCGAGCCCATCCAGACCGTGATGCGCCGCTATGGCGTGCAGGGCGCCTACGAAAAGCTCAAGGAAGTCACGCGCGGCAAGACCGTGCTGGCCGAAGACCTGCACCGCCTGATCAACGGTCTGGAAATCCCCCAGGCCGACAAGGACCGTCTGCTGGCCATGACGCCTGCCTCCTACATCGGCAAGGCTGCCGAGCTGGCCAAGCGCGTTTGAACCGCAAGTTTGATCCGCAAAAAGGATAGCTGCTAGCGCTTGATACTCAAGCTTTTCAGCATCAAAGAGCTGCCAAAGCCAATGTTTATTGGCGCTGGCAGCTCTTGTTTTTGATAGTTTTCAAAAGGACTGCCTGCGGGCAGCACCGCCATGGCCATCAAGTCCACCATCTTCAAAGCCAATCTGTCGATTGCCGACATCGACCACAACTACTACGCCGACCACAATCTGACACTGGCGCGCCATCCCAGCGAAACAGATGACCGCATGATGGTGCGCCTGGTGGCCCTGGCGCTGAACGCCTGGAAGCTGCAAGACCTGTGCAATGGTGACGGCACGCTGGGCTTTGGCATCGGCTTGTCCGACCCTGATGATCCGGACGTGCATATCACCGACTACACCGGCCAGAAGCGCCTGTGGATCGAAGTCGGCCAACCCGACGAAAAGCCCATCACCAAGGCCTGCAACAAGTCCGACCATATGCTGGTCTATCCCTTCAACCACGCCGCCCATGTCTGGTGGAAGGGTCTGGAAGGCAAGCTGGCCCGCCAGAGCAAGCTGGAAGTGCATTACATCGACTCGGAAGTGGCCCAGCAACTGGGTGCGCTGGCCGAGCGCAGCATGCAGCTGCAGGCCACGATTCAGGAAGGCCAGCTCACGCTGTCCAGCAATCTGGGCACGGTGTTTATCGAGCCCACGCGCTGGAAATAAGCTTCAGAAACTCTGGCCGCGCCGCTCCGCCGCGCGCTCCGCATAGCGGTTGAAGCGCCAGGAATCGCCCTCGACCGTGATGCGGCGCCATACGGCCCGCTTCTCGGCGGGCTCCATGGCCGTCCAGTGCTGCACCTCGTCGAAACTGCGGCCGCAGCCCTTGCATTTCTCGTCGCCCTGGCTGGTGGAACAGATGGCAATGCAAGGCGTATCGGGCATGGTGTCGAACCAGGCCAGCCAGGCAGCCATCGCATGTGACGGAAAGCCCTCCACCGCCACCTCGGACTCGCAGGCATGAATCATCAGCGCATACACCTCGGCCAGCGCCTTGACCTCGGGTGCCAGCAGCACGCCGTCGGGCGATGGAGCGCGGCCTCGCCAGTAATTGATGGCAGCTTCGATGTCGGTGATGTGAATGACAGTCATGGAGCAGGCATCATAAGCCGCAGCCATGAGGCCTGCGTCAGCAAGGTTGCTTCGTTTTTGGTAGCTGCCTGTGCTTTGTGCAAAGGCGCCGCAAGACGGCTGCTCAATATAAAACCTGTGAACTAGATGGGGTTTGAAACTTGAAATCCCATGCCTGCTGTGTTGAAATGCGCAGCTTCGAAGGGGAGTAGCTTATCGGGCGCATGCTTTGCGTCATGAGCGGATGGTCGTCAATACGAAGCGCAAGCTTCCGGCCATACGGTTTGCAGCCAGGCTGCAATCGAGCAAGACCTTTGATAGGCCGATGACGGTCAATCAAAGTGTCTGCCCCTGCACGATTCCTCGCGCGGGTTTGCGCTTCGACTTACGTCACCTTGGTCTTCACCCGCTGGCGTCAAGTGCCAAACCTATGCAGACTGCACCGGCGGCATTCCACAACGAGGAAAAATCACATGGATCTGGACTTTCTGACCCACACGCCCTTCTGGATTGCGCTGGGCCAAATCATCATCATCGACATCCTGCTCGGCGGCGACAACGCGGTCGTGATCGCACTGGCCTGCCGCAAGCTGCCGCCCGAGCAACGTCGCAAGGGCATCATCTACGGTACTGCCGGTGCCATCATCCTGCGCATCATCCTGATCGCCTTTGCCATGGTGCTGCTGCAGCTGCCGTTCCTGAAGGTCGTGGGTGCCATACTGCTGATCTGGATCGGTATCAAGCTGATTGCTCCCGATGACGAAGGTCACGACAACATCGAAGGCAGCGACAAGCTGTTTGCCGCGATCAAGACCATCATCGTCGCCGACCTGGTGATGTCCGTGGACAACGTGATCGCCATCGCCGGCGCAGCCCAGAGCTCGGGCGACCACCAGATGCTGCTGATCGTGCTGGGTCTGCTGATTTCCGTGCCCATCATCGTCTGGGGCTCGCAGCTGGTCATCAAGCTGATGGAGCGCTTCCCCATGATCATCGTGGCCGGCGGCATGCTGCTGGGCTGGATCGCGGGCGGCATGTTCGTGACCGACCCCGTGTTCGTGAACACCGACAAGTGGCTGTGGATGCCCAAGCTGGGCACGACCGATGCACAAGGTCTGGCCGAGATCTCCAAGACCCTGTATTGGGCAGCCCATATCGGCGGCGCACTGCTGGTTCTGGCCCTGGGCAAGTTCATTGCCAGCCGCCGCCCCGCGGTTGCAGCCCACTAAGTCTGGAAAACCCAGCAATTCGTGAAGGAATGCGGGAACTGACCGCAGCCTTCACGACTCACAATAGAAACAAGTCGGCACATTCCTACAGATGTGCCGCATTCTTCAACCTTCGTTCCCGTTAGGACGCACTTTGAACCCCATCATTGTTTACGTGGATGACGCCACATACGCCCAGCCTATGCTCGAGGCACTGGCGGGATCGAGCCAGGCGGCTTCCTCCCACTGGTTGCTGGTGGCCTGTGCTCCGCGCATGACCCACCGTGTGAGCAAATGGGTCAGCCATCGCGCTCGCGAGAACTGGCGCGGCAAATGGGCAGACAAGCTGTTTGCGGCGCTGATGCCCGTGATGGCGACGACAGGAGGCAAGGTCACCGCCGTGCTGGCCAAGGGCCCGCTGACCGAGCTGGTCGCCGAATTGCAGCAGGAACATGGCGCAGCACAGATCATCGACGCCCGCCGCCCCAAGCAGGAGGTCGTGCAAGCCGCTCCCGTCAAGGCCAATGCCAAGACAGGCGCCACCGGCGGCCGCTGGAATCTGCCCGGCACCATGGCGGCGATTGCCGCCATGATGGGCTTTGTGATCGACGACTCGCTCTCGATTTAAGAGCTTCAAGCACTCTCAAAATAAGCCTTGCGCGGCCAACACCTCGCAAGGCTTTTTTATGCTGCGCCGCGATGACCGCAGACACGGCCTGCTGCTATGCTGGCCAGCATGAAAATCCTCGTCAAATGGCTTCTTTGCGCGGCGGCTCTTCTCGCGGTCGCCTATGTCTACAGCGGCGTACAGGTACAGAGCTTCGGCTCGGCCATGATTGCGGCCCTGGTCATCGGCCTGCTCAACACCATCATTCGCCCCATCCTGGTGATACTGACGCTGCCCGTGACCATCATCACCGTGGGCCTGTTCCTGCTGGTGGTCAACGGTCTGATGTTCTGGATGGCCTCCGGCATCCTCGGCGGCTTCCATGTCACCGGCTTCTGGGCCGCCATGCTGGGTGCGCTGATCTACTCGGTGCTGGGCCTACTTATTGACCGCCTTGTCGCGCAGCTGTTCCCGGAGTAACTCGTCCACGGCACGCAAACGCGTGTCGATGATGGAAGCCTCGAAGTAATCGGCACTGGCGCCGGCCTTGCGGGCCAGATCCTGCGCGGCCTTGAAGCGATCCACCGCTGCCGCGTAGTCATAGTGCGCCACCTGGGCCTCTGCTTCGGCCCGCAGGGCGCGCATCTCCTGGCCCTGGCTGCGCCACACGCGCGCCAGCGTCTGCCAGGCCGAGCCATCGCGCGGATGATCCGTCACCCAGGTCTGCAAGGGGCTGGCCATGGAGCCTGCCTGGTTGAGCCTGAGCAGGATTTCCGTCTTGAGCAAGAGCTGCGGCCTGCGTGGTGCGACCTGCTCCACCACGTCAATCGTGGCCAGGCTTGGCCCGGCCTCACGTGGCCCGACCTCGCGCGGCCCGGCCAGATTGCCGCTGGCCGTGACCCTGGGCGCCGCCTGGGGGGCATTGCCGGACTGTAGCGGCAAGGCCGCCAAGGCCGCCTGCGGGTTGTCGGCCTTGAATTCAAGCTCGGCATTCAGCCATCTGGCTTGAATATTCGCTGGTGCGTTGCCCGCCGTCGCCGCGAGCAGCCGCTGCGCCATCTCGCGCGCCAGCGGCCAGTCGCGCAGATACATGGCACTGAGCGTCGCGGCATAGAGCTGAGCAACCTGCTCGAACTGGCTCAGGCTGGAAAAACTGCCGGAACGCGGCAGCCTGGCCCACTGGCGACGCACCTCGACACCGGGGTTGGAGATCACACGTGCGCGCGCCGCCATCATCACATGCTCCAGCGTCGGCACGGGGTCGGCCGCGCGCTTGCCGGGCGGAATGCGCGAATCCATGTCCGCGATACGCTGTGTGGTCAGCGGGTGGCTGCGCAGATAGGGCCAGCTGCCGTTGTCATTGAGCCGGCTGGCCTGCTGCAGCTTGCCGAACATGCTCACAAAACCCTGGGGAGCAAAGCCCGCAGGAGACATCAGGCTGTAACCCATGCGGTCCGCCTCGCTCTCCATGGCACGCGAGAAATTCAGCTGGTTTTGCATCACCGCCGCCGGACCGCCCATCATGATGGCCATAGCTGCATCGGGGCTGCGCGTGGCCGCCAGGGCGCCCAGCAGCATGGAAGCCAGCATCAGCGGCGTCTGCTTGCCTTGCTGGGCCATCATGCGGGCAATGTGGCGCTGGGTGATGTGGCTGGTTTCATGGGCAATGACCGAGGCCAGCTCATCGCCGCTGCTGACCACGCCGATCAGGCCCAGATAGACGCCCATATAGCCGCCGGGCAGTGCAAACGCGTTGACCTGGCGGTCCTTGCCCAGGAGCAGCGTCCAGGCAAAGCGCTCCTCCAGCTCGGGCGACAGCTCGCCATTCTTGCGCGCCGCATCCTGCAGATGCAGCCAGATGCCTTCCACATATTCCTGCAGCACCGGGTCGTCCAGATAGTCCGGGTCGCGATACAGTTCGCGGGCGATGGAATCGCCCAGACGCCGCTCCTCGCCCGTGGTCAGCGACGATGCGCCGTCGCCCAGGGTCGGCAAGCCCGCCGCCTGCGCAGAGGAAGCCAAGGGGGATATGGCCTGAATAGCTATCAAAACAGAAGCTGTCAGCGCTTTTAGAATATGAACTGTACGCAGTTTTGGCATCAAAAATGGCATGGCAATCACAGCATTGCCAGCATACGGATCTTCCATATGCCGACCGTTCAACACCCCACTATGATGCCTTGATTGATGGATGCGGCGAGATGCCCGCCTGTGATGCCCAGGTATAGCCGCCACCCACCACCCGCTCAACCCTGATTGCGCCGCAGAATCGAACCCGTCTGCAGCCGGAAAGAACCGCCATGTCCTCTCTTACCCACTTCGACGCCCAGGGCCAGGCCCATATGGTGGACGTTGGAGCAAAGCCCAGCACCCATCGCATCGCCGTCGCCGAAGGCCGCATCACCATGAAGCCCGAGACCCTGGCCATTGTGCAGGCTGGCACGGCCAAAAAAGGCGACGTGCTGGGCGTGGCCCGCATCGCCGCCATCATGGCCGCCAAAAAGACCAGCGACCTCATCCCCTTGTGCCACCCCCTGGCCCTGACCCGCGTTGCCGTGGAGTTCGAGCTGGAGCCCGAATCCAGCTCCATTCTCTGCACCGCCACCGTCGAGCTAAAAGGCCAGACCGGCGTGGAAATGGAAGCCCTGACCGCCGTGCAGGTCGGCTTGCTGACTATCTACGATATGTGCAAGGCGGTGGATAAGGGGATGGTGATGGGCGGGGTCAGGGTGATGGAGAAGCGGGGGGGGAAGACGGATTATTATTGAGGCACTTTAGTGGATTTACATTCATATTATCGAAATCAATTTCACCTAAAATTATTTTTGATTTTTCATACCAAAATTTTGCAGATGAACAGTTTTCTTCATCATCAAAATGGTTAATTAACTTTTTAAAGCTAACTGCAACAGGATATTTTTTTATTACTCTCTCTAAATTTTCAAAGTCTTCATTAGAGTAATTCTCTGATCTTTTTAATAGATTTGCATGTATTTGTAATGCATCGATCATTTGAACTTTAATTGGATCTTGATCAGGAATGAATCCATTTAAGACAATAGATCTTCGTTGAAGGTCAATTATATTTTTTACTTGTATATATTGAATAGAAATGAAACCCAAAATAGCACAAAAAACAAAAACTGGCAGTGTGTAGAAATATTTACTAATGTTTACCACTGGCCCATTACCATTATAAAGACACCCCATTGTTAATGAGAATAAGATTAGCATGTAGAAATAATGCAATGGGTACTCTAACATAGAATGTACCAAAAATGGCATTGCTCCATAGAAAATTAATATTTTATTTGAATTTTTATTCTTTATAAAAACATCAAAAACAGAATACAAAAATAATGAGAACAATCCCACCCCAATTGGAAAACCAAACCAAATAATAAAATCAAAAAATAGATTATGTGTTTGCGCAATTGCTTGATGATACCAGCCAGGATAAAAATCAACAAAATCAAAACTTGCATTTAGTGTATTATCAAAGCCCCAACCACCCCAAATTTTTTGGCGTGATGCTTCAAACATCATATTCCACAAATCAAATCTACCAGAGCTGACATCTTGGCCCACCATCTCTCTAGACAAAGAAAAGATGCTGAAAAAACAATAAAATGTAAAAACGCCAAGGAGCACAAACAAAAAATAGGACCCATGCCTAATACGGTCTCTATCAAAAGCTCCACATAACAGAAAAACCAAAATTATAGATAATAGCGCTGTTCTTGATGCAGTTAACGCAATTCCGCAACTAATCAATAAAGTCAAAAATATCAACTCTATTAGTTTTATTTTTTTATACTCAAACAACAAAATTACACCCACAACAGAGAAAACATAAAATGTTCCAAGTTGATTTGGCTGCCCAAAATTTGAATATGGCCTATTTCCAATCAATGGAAGGATAAAATTTCTCCACCAATCTCCTGCATCAAAGAACTGAATCAATTGAAAAACAACATTTACTACTGATGCAAAAATAACAACAATAATCAAATCAATAAAAAAATCGTCGTTTTTAGATGTTGCCAAAAAATTAAATGCAGCAAAAGAAAATACCAAATAAGAAACACCTAAAATTACATTTTGCAAAAAAATATCATTTCTAAATAAATATTGAATTATTATCATGGAAATGAATAAAAATATAAACAAGGTATATTTATTTATTGAAAAATATATTTGATTACTTTTATTTGAGAAAATAAAAAATATAACCGAAAGCAAGGCAAAACCGTCCATATAGAAAGACGGCCATGGCACACTACGATACGGAATCGTAAATGCTAAAAATAAAAACAATAAAGATATTTTTTTCATAAAAAAAAGCCCCCGAAGGGGCTTTGTTTTCAACTTATTATCGGCAAGAGGAAGGCAAATACTTTCCAAGTGCATCAGTTCCACAAACCCATGTATAAGATCCGCTACCAGCTGTCGGAGTCAGCGTAATTTTCTTACCCTTAATTCCATCAGAAATTCCGGTCGACTTCATAGTTGCAGTAATCACACCGCTTGTCCCCACAACAACATCAGAGACATACTTGCCAGTGATATTTCCATCAATTCCAGCAGATGCGTTGGTTGCAGGGAATGCACCATTGCTTGCATGATATTCTGAAACAGCACCTTTCTGACCGCTAGCAAGCGTGAATGCTTCGCTCATTTGAGCACGCGCGGTGTAATCCTGATAAGCAGGCAGAGCCACGGCAGCCAGAATACCGATGATCGCCACAACGATCATCAGTTCGATCAGGGTGAAACCCTTTTGAATGGAACGCTTCATTTCAAACTCCCTAGTTGGATGAGACCCAAGGTATCAAGCAAGCTGCATGCCAACAATTTGACAGAGGCAGAGCCTGCACCAGACGACACGTTTGGCAACACGAACGCGAGTTTGAGTAACAATTTTGGCGATCCAATCGCAAGCGGTGACAAATTTGTCACACGCTTAACACCCGTCAAGCCGGCCAGTCACTCCACGACAAAGCGCATGGTGCTGCCTGCCAGGTCCACCGTGTCACCATTGAGCAGCGGCACAGACAGAGGGCCCACCACCTGGCCATTGAGCTTGAGGTCTTCGCTTGCTCCCTCCAGTTGGGTGAGCACAAAGCCATGGGGCTTCTGGGTGATGGAGGCGATGGCTACACCAGGCTTGCCCAGGGTGGTGACGACCTTGAAAAGAGGTATTTCCCTGCCGGCCAGGCTGCCGGTGAGCATGCGAATCACCGCGTGGCGCTCGGGCAGTGCGGCGAGCGAGCCCTGGATGGTGGAACTGAAGCTGGAGATTTCACCAAACCCGGAGGGGCTGGCGACTTTGGCATAGCCGCTGTCTGCCTCTTCGGAAATATGCGCCAGCGCCTTTTTGCTGCTCTGGGCAGGCGACGGGGCACTCGAATCGGCATTCACGGTATCGAGAAAGCGGATTTTGTAGCGACCAATGTCCAGCAGGTCGCCGTTGAGCAGGTCCTGCTTCTGGATGGCGCGACCGTTGACATAGGTGCCGTTGGTGCTGCGCAGGTCTTCAATGCTGACCTTGCCGCCAGAGATGGTGAGCACGGCATGCTCGCCGCTGACCGCCAGATTCTCGATCACGATGTCGTTGTAAGGACGACGACCCAAGGTCGTGCGCTCCTTGGTGAGCTGTACTTCCTTGATGACTGCGCCGTCGATTGAGATGACCAAAGTCGGCATGCTCGAAGCTCCTGAGGAAACGCCAAGTCCTGCTTGGCTGCACTGGCTAGGACCACTCCCACTTGAGTGTGTGATTCAGCGCTGAATCATCAATCGTAACTGGATGAAACGCGCTTGCATGCTGCATCTTATTGCACTAATTCGATGAAGCCAGCTATTCGATTGAAATTTTCAACCTTGCTGTCATTCGGCTGCAGCATCTTTGGAATCGCACCCGCAATCTATCAAGTCGCCATATAAGAAAAGCCCGCGCTCGTTGAAAGCGCGGGCTTTTTTGCAAATCTTTGCAAAGTGGCGACAGCCACCTATCCGTGATTTAGAACGGGATGTCGTCATCCATGTCGTCAAACCCCGAAGCTGCGCGCTGGGGGGGAGGAGCCATGGGTGCAGGAGCAGGACGCTGCTGCATGGGTGCCGGTGCGGGGCGCTGCTGCATGGGAGCGGGAGCCTGACGGCGGGGTGCTTCGTAGCTGCTTTCGCCATAGCCATCATCACTGCCGTAGCCGCCTTGCTGCTGACCACCGCCCTGCCGGCTGCCCAGCATCTGCATGGCGTCGGCACGGATTTCGGTGGCGTAGCGTTCCTGGCCGGAGGCCTGGTCGGTCCACTTGCGGGTGCGCAGGCTGCCTTCCACATAGACCTGGCTGCCTTTGCGCAGGTACTGACCCACGATTTCGGCCAGTTTGCCGTTAAAGACCACACGGTGCCATTCGGTGGCTTCGCGGTTTTCTCCGGTGTTCTTGTCGCGCCAGCGGTCCGTGGTGGCGATGGTCACATTGGCCACCTGATCGCCGCTGGGGAAGGTGCGCATTTCGGGGTCACGACCCAGATTGCCGACGATGATGACTTTGTTGACGGATGCCATAGAGATACCTTTTCAAAAAGTGGCCCGGGTAGTCAAGAAAGGTCCCGAACCAATGAACCTCGTATTCTGCCCCAAGCCAGCCATAACGAGCACGGGATTGCCCTATATCCCATCACGGCGATACATGGTGCCCCAGCAGGAAAGGGGCCACTGCGCGCGAGCAGCCGAGCAAGGGCAGCCCCGCTACGAGGGCTGCGTCCCCCCTCCGCGTAGCAGAGAGGGGGAAGGCGGGGCCGCCTAGGCGCACAGCGCCTCAGAGGGTGTTGCTGTAAGTCAGTGACGCCCCACCGGGCGCAGCGGCCAGGTCACGACCAGCCACAGGGCAACGAGCACAGCCGTCATGATGAACAAGCCCGGCACGCCCGCAAATTTGGCGACTGCACCACCGACAGCGCCACCGGCAAACAGGCCCAGCGACTGCAGCGTGTTGTAGGCACCCAAGGCCGCACCACGCAGCGGCGCCGGAGCCATGCGCGAGACCAGACTTGGCTGGGTGGCTTCAAGAGCATTGAAGCCGCAGAAAAAAAGAAACATCAGCAGCGCCATGCACCAGACCGTCGGAATGGTGCCGCTGGCGGCCAGCATGCCCAGACCGATCTGCACGACCAGTACCAGGCCAATGGCTCCCAGCAAGGCCTTGCGCAGCTTGCCCTTGCGCTCCATGGAAAACAGCAGGCCCATGGCCAGAAAGGACAGCAGCACGGCCGGCAGATAGATATGCCAGTGCTGCTCCTTGGCCAGACCGGCCTGCACCAGCATGGCAGGCACGGCCACCCACATGGACATCTGCACGGTATGCAGGATGAAGACGCCAAAATTCAGGCGCAGCAGATCGGACTGGCCCAGCAGCTCGCTGAACCGGCCCTTGGGCGCATCGGCATGCTGCCTGGGCTCTGGCGGTACCACCCACAGCACCACGGCAATGCCGGCCAGCGCCAGCGCACAGGTCAGGCCGAAGATGCCGGACAGGCCTATCCAAGCATTGAGCAGCGGCGCCAGCACCAGCGCCAGTGCAAACATCAGGCCGATGCTGCCGCCCACCAGGGCCATGGCCTTGGTACGCACGCCATCGCGCGTCAGATCGGCCAGCAGGGCCGTGACGGCGGCAGACACGGCGCCTGCGCCCTGAATGGCACGCCCTGCCATCAGACCGGTCAGCGAGTCGGCCATGGCCGCAATCAGGCTGCCTGCCGCAAACACCAGCAGGCCGGCGACGATGACCGGCTTCCGGCCGATACGGTCGGAGGCCAGACCGATGGGCAACTGGAACAGGGCCTGGGTCAGACCATACAGACCCATGGCCAGGCCGATCATGGCCGGGTCGTCACCGCCAGGGTATTTGCGTGCCTCCAGCATGAAGACGGGCAGCACCAGGAACAGGCCCAGCATGCGCAGCGCAAAGATCAGCGCCAGGGCGCCGCTGGAGCGGCGTTCCTGGGTGGTCATGGTGGAAGAGGATTTGTCCGTGCCCTGCGTGCCCGCGCTGGGGGAGGTATTGATTTTTTTCACGCTCAGATTTTGCCAAGAGTCAAAGTCTTATGCCCAGGTTAACTAAACCACTGCCGGGCAAAAGAGAGGAAATAAAACCGTAGATTGTCCGTGAACCTGAATCATCTAGTCACGCGCAAGCCCGTCTGACTATCATGGAGAGTTTTCCCCGTCTGGAGCGCCCGTGTCCCTGAAGCCTGATTCGCCCTCTGAAGTCCATGATGACAGCCTCTATCTGGGCCGTTCTCTGGCGCAGACACGTATCGCCATTCGCGGCGCACGCACGCACAACCTCAAGAACATCGACCTGGACATCCCTCGCAACCAGCTGGTTGTGATCACCGGCCTGTCGGGCTCGGGCAAGTCCAGCCTGGCCTTCGATACCTTGTACGCCGAAGGCCAGCGCCGTTACGTGGAGAGTCTCTCGGCCTATGCACGCCAGTTTCTGGGCCGCCTGGACAAACCCGATGTCGATCTGATCGAGGGCCTGTCGCCCGCCATTTCCATCGAGCAGAAGGCCACCAGCCACAACCCGCGCTCCACCGTGGGCACGGTGACCGAGATCAACGACTATCTGCGCCTGCTCTACGCCCGCGCCGGCACACCGTTCTGCCCCGACCACAATCTACCGCTGCAAGCCCAGACCATCAGCCAGATGGTGGACAGCGTGCTGCAGCTTCCCGAGGACACCAAGCTGATGATCCTCGGCCCCCTGGCGCGCGAGAAAAAGGGCGAGTTCGCCGAGCTTTTCGTGCAGCTCCAGGCCCAGGGCTATGTGCGCTTTCGTGTCGACGGGCAGATCTACGATGCCCAGTCCCTGCCCAAGCTGGAGAAGAACGAGCGCCACAACATCGATGTGGTGATAGACCGCGTCAAGGTGCGCGAAGACATCAAGCAGCGCCTGGCCGAGAGCTTTGAGGCGGCCTTGCGTGCCGGCGGTGCCGATGCCGGCGGCCGCGTCATCGCGCTGGAGATGGACGGCGGCAAGGAGCATCTGTTCAGCGCCAAGTTCGCCTGCCCCCTCTGCGACTATTCCCTGCCCGAGCTGGAGCCGCGCCTGTTTTCCTTCAACTCCCCCATGGGAGCCTGCCAGGCCTGCGACGGCCTGGGCAACAGCGAAGCCTTCGACCCCGACCGCGTCGTGCCCTTCCCGTCGCTGAGTCTGGCCAGCGGTGCCATCAAGGGCTGGGACAAGCGCAACAATTACTACTTCTCCATGCTGGAGAGCGTGGCCAAGCACTATGGCGTGAGCACCGAGACGGCGTTCGAGGAGCTGCCCGAGAAGGTGCGCGACGTGATTCTCTTTGGCTCGGGCGACGAATCCATGGAGTTCAACTATGTTTTCGAGAGCGGCGAACGCAAGGGCGAGGCCTTTATCAAGTCGCACCCGTTCGAAGGCATCATCCCCAATATTCAGCGCCGCTTTCGCGAGACCGAATCCCAGGTCGTGCGCGACGATCTGGCCAAGCTGCGCAGCATTCGCAAATGCCCCGAGTGTGAAGGCACGCGCCTGCGCCGCGAAGCGCGCTTTGTGCGCGTGGGCGATGGCGAGCAGGCCCGCTCCATCTATGAGGTCAGCCATGCCACGCTGGCCGATGCGCTGGGCTGGTTCAAGCAGCTGAGCATGGCTGGTGCCAAGGCCGAGATTGCCGACAAGATCGTGCGCGAGATCGCCTCGCGCCTGCTCTTCCTCAACGATGTGGGCCTGTCCTACCTGAGCCTGGACCGCAGCGCCGACACGCTCTCGGGCGGCGAGGCCCAGCGCATCCGCCTGGCGTCTCAGATCGGCTCGGGCCTGACGGGCGTGATGTATGTGCTGGACGAGCCCTCCATCGGCCTGCACCAGCGCGACAACGACAAGCTGATTGCCACGCTGGAGCACCTGCGCGATATCGGCAACAGCGTGATTGTGGTCGAGCATGACGAAGACATGATGCGCGCAGCCGACCAGATCATCGACATGGGCCCGGGCGCCGGCGTGCATGGCGGTCGCATCATGGCCCAGGGCAGCTATGAAGACATCAAGGCCAGCCCCGATTCGCCCACGGGCCGCTATCTGAGCGGCGTGCAAAGCATTCCCGTGCCCAGGCAGCGCACCGCCTGGCTGCCCGTGCTGCGCAAGGAAAGTGAAGCCGAAACCAGCCAAAGCACATCGCGCTTTCCGGTCACGGCCGCCAAAAAGCGGGAATCTGCGAGCAAGGCGCGGACCGACCTTCAGGCGCTGACCGTGCAAGGCGCGCGCGGCAACAACCTCAGGAACGTGACAGTGGACTTCCCCGTCGGTCTGTTCACCTGCGTGACCGGCGTCTCGGGCTCGGGCAAATCCACCCTGGTCAACGACACGCTGTATGCCGAAGTGGCACGCCAGGTACACCGTGCAGGCACCGAGCCGGCTGCGCATGACGATATCGCGGGCATCGACTATTTCGACAAGGTCATCAACGTCGACCAGTCGCCCATCGGCCGCACGCCGCGCAGCAACCCGGCCACCTATACCGGCCTGTTCACGCCCATCCGCGAGCTGATGGCCGAAACCAATACCGCCAAGGAACGCGGCTACGGCCCCGGGCGCTTCTCGTTCAATGTCTCGGGCGGCCGCTGCGAAGCCTGCCAGGGCGACGGCGTGGTCAAGGTGGAGATGCATTTTCTACCCGATGTCTACGTGCCCTGCGACCTCTGCCACGGCCAGCGCTACAACCGCGAGACGCTGGAAGTGCAGTGGAAGGGCCGGAACATCTCGCAGATTCTGGAGATGACGGTCGAAGACGCTCATGCCTTCTTCAAGGATGTGCCCAGCATTGCGCGCAAGCTGCAGACCCTGCTGGACGTGGGCCTGTCCTATATCCGCCTGGGCCAGAGCGCGACCACGCTGTCGGGTGGCGAGGCCCAGCGCGTCAAGCTCGCACAGGAGCTGTCCAAGCGCGACACCGGCCGCACGCTCTACATCCTCGACGAGCCCACCACGGGGCTGCACTTTGCCGACATCGCCCTGCTTCTGAAAGTGCTGCACCAGCTGCGCGATGCGGGCAACACCATTGTCGTGATCGAGCACAACCTCGACGTCATCAAGACCGCAGACTGGCTGATCGACATGGGCCCCGAGGGTGGCTCGGGCGGCGGCCAGGTCGTGGCTCAGGGCACGCCAGAGGAAGTCGCGGCCAACCCGGCCAGCGTGACGGGCCGCTACCTCAAGCCCTATCTGGACAAGGCTCCCGCCAAATCCAGAGCCAAGTCGGCCACAAGCCAGGATTGACCAAGCACAGCCGGCCATGCAGGACCATGGCCGGCGACACCGAGGAGAGAAGCAATGCAGAAAGATATCTGGGATTTCGTCATCGTGGGCGCGGGCATGGCCGGTGCATCTGCCGCCTGGCAGTTGGCGCAGTCGGGTGGCGATACTCCGCCTTCCGTGCTGGTGCTGGAGCGTGAATCCCAGCCCGGCTATCACACCACCGGCCGCTCCGCCGCGCTGTTTGAAGAGCATTACGGGCCCGCCCAGGTGCAGGCCCTGACCCGCGCCAGCCGCGCCTTCTACGATGCGCCACCGGCCGGTTTTGCCGAAGCTCCCATCCTCACGCCGCGCGGCGTGCTCTATGTGGGCACGGCCGAGCAAAAGGATCTGGTCGACGCCGCCTACGCCGAAGCCACCATCCACTCCCCCGAGGCCCGGCGCCTGAGCGCCGAGCAACTCAAGGCCCTGGTTCCCGTGCTCGACACCGAGGTCTTGGTGGACGGCTTTCTGGACACCGGCGCACGCGACATCGATGTGCACGGCCTGCACCAGGGCTATATCCGCGGCCTGCGCCAGCGCGGCGGCGATCTGTGGTGCAACGCCGAGGTCCAGGCCATCACCCGCGTCAACGACTTCTGGCACATTGCCCTGCCCCAGGGCCGCAGCCTTCGTGCCAAGGTCATCGTCAACGCCGCCGGGGCCTGGGTGGATGTCGTGGCCGCCATGGTGGGTGCGGCTCCCATCGGCATCACGCCCAAGCGCCGCAGCGCCTTCACCTTCCCGGCCCCCGAAGGCATGGATGCCACGCACTGGCCCGCCATCATCAGCGCCGATGAAAACTGGTACATCAAGCCCGACGCCGGCCAGTTGCTGGGCTCACCCGCCAATGCAGACCCCGTGGCACCGCACGATGTGGTGCCCGAAGAGCTGGACATTGCGACCGGCATCTATCACATAGAGGAAGCCACCACGCTGCAAATCCGCCGCCCCTCGCATACCTGGGCCGGCCTGCGCAGCTTTGTCGCCGATGGCGAGCTGGTGATAGGCTGGGATGCCTCGCCCACGCCCGTGCCGGGCTTTTTCTGGGTTGCCGCCCAGGGTGGCTATGGCATCCAGAGCGCCGCCGGCTACAGCCTGCTGGCGCGCAATCTGCTGCTCGGGGAGACGCTGGATGCGGCGCTCGCCGCGCAGAAGGTGAATGTGGGGGCGGTGTCACCTGCGCGGTGCCAACGGACTGATCAAAATTGATAGCGTATCGCTCTTTCTGAATGTGGGTTGCAGCCTGATTTTTTCTTGATCTCAGGGCAGAGACAGGGATTTCACCCCGGCGCGCGACCTACTTTCGGCCATCAGAAAGTAGGCAAAGAGCACAACCCGAGTGTCTGCGCCCCTGCGCTTATCCAGATTACGGAAGCAGCTATTCAAAGCATAAAGAAGCTATCCCGCATTCGGTATTGCCCCTTTTGCCCACGCCTGCGACGGCTGCCTCTTGTGGCGGGCAGTTGCACCGTAGAGTGCAACTGCATCGTCATCACTTTTACGGCAACGTGTTTGAGCGCAGAGCGAAGCTCGAAGTGAGTTTTGCCGAACAGCCACAAGAGGTTGACGGCGCAGGTTACCCCGTAGCGTAGCGAAGGGGGCGTGGGTAACAGGAGCGGTGTTCTTTGCTTACTTTCTTGCACCAGCAAGAAAGTGAGTCGGCAAGGCGGGCCGAGACCCGCCCTCTGTCCTGCAACCAGCAGAAAAACAAAAACGGCCTGCGCCCCAGAGGCACAAGCCGTTTTCAAACCTAGGCGACCTCAGGCCGCCGCCAGTCAACGCAAGATCAGTTCTCGATCTTGGCGAACTGAACAATCTTCGAGTACTTGGCAATCTCGGTGTTGATGTACTTGCCGGCATCCACCTTGGGATCAGCCACCACATTGCCGGTCTCTTCCATCTTCTTGCGGAACTCGGGCGAAGCCATGGTTTCTTCCAGCGCCTTCTTCAGCTTGGCGGCGATGGGAGCGGGCAGGCCCTTGGGAGCCATCAGCGCAAACCAGCTGTTGATGTCCACGTTCTTGAACTGGGGCAGCTCGGACAGGGCAGGAATATCGGGAGTGATGGCCGAGCGCTTGGCTTCGGTCGTACCCAGGGCCACGACCTTGCCGGCCTTGATATGGGGCAGGCCCGAGGACAGCACGAACACGCCGAACTCGATGTTGTTGCCCACCAGGTCGGTGGTCAGAGGCGCCACGCCCTTGTAGGGCACATGGGTCATCTGCAGCTTGCCCTGCTCCTTGACCAGCTCGCCGGCCAGGTGCAGCGCCGTGCCCACGCCGGAGCTGCCGTAGCTGAACTTGTCGGGGTTCTTGGACACCAGGCTCACGAACTCGGCCGCGTTCTTCACGCCGGCCTTGTGCGATGCGACCAGCACCATGGGCTGGGAACCCACCAGACCGATGGGAGTGAAGTCGCCAATGTTGTACTTCACGGCCTTGTTGATGAGCCTGGCGATGGCCAGCTCATTGTTGGCGCCCACCATGATGGTGTAACCGTCGGCAGGGGCCTTGGCCACCTTCTGCGCACCGATGGCGCCACCGGCACCGCCCAGGTTTTCCACCACCACGGGCTGGCCCAGGTGCTTGGCCAGGCCGTCGGCCACCAGACGACCCACCAGGTCGGTGCTGCCACCGGCCGGGTAGCCCACGACCATGGTGATGGCCTTGCTGGGATAGTTGTCGGCGGCGATGGCAGGCACTGCCACGGCAGCGCCCAGCAGCAGGCCCGCAGCGATGGCGGTACGGCGGAGGATGTTTGTGTTCTGCATGAAACTATTCCGAATCTGTATGAGGTAATTGTCCGAATACGGAGAAAACCTTTTAGTGCCGATCTGGCACATTTCCGTGCCATTTCAGCACATCAACGCGTTTTTGAGCAAATAGAGGGGGAGCAATGCCGCAAAGAGCCCGATACCCGCTGTTGTTTTTCCAGCCTCAAGTCTGGCCGCAGGCAAAAAAGGAGTGACCACTCATTTACTGGCCAGTGATATCGGTCCAGAACTGCTCCGCAGCGGTGCTCAGGCGGCGTTTGGGCCGATAAAGCCGCACATCGAAATGCACGTCCAGGCTGCCGTCCCCGGCCAGCGCCAGACGGCCGTCCTGGCAGTCGCGCTGCACCATGGACCAGGGCATCCAGGCCACGCCCAGACCCTTTAGCACGTACTCGTAATTGGCATCCGCCGAATCGCATTCGATGCAGCGGCGCAGACGCGGCCACAGCGGATGGCTGGCCAGATGATCTTCGGCCAGCCGCCCCAGCGCCATGCTGTGCGAAAAAGCCAGATAGGGCACGGGGCTGGCACCGGGCAGCAGGGCCTGCGCCAGTGCAAACAAGGGCTTGCCTTCGGCATCGGCCCGCGCCACGGGCACCAGCTTGTCGCTCATCACCGTCAGATAGCTGAACTGACGGCCATCCAGTCGCACGGCAATGGCCGCATGGTGATAGAGCAGGGCAAAGCTGACCTCGCCGCGCTGCAGCATGTGCACGGTTTCGTCGAGTGTGCGGGTAACGATGCGCATCTCCGCCGTCTGCAGCACGCTACCGTAGCGCGCCAGCCAGTCGGCCACGATGGTGCGCGCCAGGGTACGCCCCGTGGCCAGCGTGATCACATGGGCCTGCCGACCGGCCACGGCCTGCAGCTCGTCATGCGACTGGGCCAGTGTGCGCACCATCTGCTCGGCGGTGTCGCGAAAGGCTTCACCGGCCGGGGTGAGGCGAACCGGCCCGCCGCCCGCTTCGATCAGCGGGGTTCCAGCCCATGCCTCCAGCGCACGAATGCGCCGGCCGAAGGCGGGATGGGTGACATGGCGCAGCTCTGCCGCACGGGTGAAGCTGCGCTCCTGAGCCAAAAGCAGGAAGTCTTCCAGCCATTTGCTTTGCATGGCCAGAGCCTACCCTGGCTCAGCTCTGGGCTGCAGCCTGCAGCGTGGCGCGCGTGGCGATGGCGGCTTCGCGTGCAGCCTTGGCAAAGTCGTCGCCCTGCCCTGCGTACAGAATGGCGCGCGAGGAGTTGATGATGATGGGTCCACCGCCAATGCGGGCCGCCTTGACGGTCGCCACGGCATCGCCTCCCTGTGCACCCACGCCGGGAATCAGCAGCGGCAAGGTGGGAGCCACGGCACGCACGCGCTCAATCTCGTTGGGACGGGTTGCACCCACCACCAGGCCCAGCTGGCCGTTGGTGTTCCAGGGGCCCTGGGCCAGCTTGGCCACATGCTCGAACATATGGGGGTTGCCAGGCACATCGGCCAGGACCTGGGCCTGCAGATCGTCACCGCCGGGGTTGGAGGTGCGGCACAGCAAAAAAGCCCCCTTGCCCTCGTACTTGAGATAGGGCGTGATGGAGTCGAAACCCATGAAGGGAGAGAGCGTCACGGCATCGGCGCCATAGCGCTCGAAGGCTTCCTTGGCGTATTGCTCGGCGGTGGAGCCGATATCGCCGCGCTTGGCATCCAGAATCACGGGCACATGGGGTGCCACTCGGCGCATGTGCTCCATCAGCTTTTCGAGCTGGTCTTCGGCACGGTGGGCGGCAAAGTAGGCGATCTGGGGCTTGAAGCTGTTGACCAGATCATGGGTGGCATCGACGATGGCTGCACAGAAGTCGTAGATCTTGGACGCATCGCCCTTCATGGCACCGGGAAAGCGGCTGGGTTCGGGGTCCAGACCCACGCACAGCATGGAGTCATTGCGCGTGGACGCGTCGCGCAGCATGTCGATAAAAGTCATAAAGGGGGATTTTAATTGTTCACCCCTTCCAAGCCTTGCCACAGGTTTTGCAGCAAGACGTCAAACTTGGCACACACCAGTGGAGAGACAGCGAGCAAGGGCCGCCCCGCAGCGAGGCTGTCGTCCCCCTCCCATAGCGCGCAGCGCGTAGAGAGAGGGGGAAGGCGCGAAGCGCCACAGGGGGAGAAAGTCATCCCGGGGGGAGATAATCCACACCCATGCCTTCGTTCACGCCCAAACAGCTCATTCTTCTCGTCCTGCTCACCATCGTCTGGGGCCTGAACTGGCCGGTAATGAAGCTCGGCGTACAGCATTTCCCGCCTCTGAGTTTTCGCATGGTCAGCATGTGGATAGGCCTGCCGATTCTGGCCCTGTTTGTGACCAGCCAGCGCTTGCCGCTGACCATACCGCGCAGCTACTGGGGCCAGCTGGCCAAGCTCACGCTGTTCAATATGGTGCTCTGGCACTGCCTGATCATCATTGCCATCCCCACGCTGTCCAGCGGGCGCGCGGCGATTCTGGGTTACACCATGCCCATCTTCTCGGCCGTGTTCGGCAGCCTGTTCTTCAAGGACCGGCTGGGCGCCCGCGCCTGGGCCGGCGTGGGAGCGGCCTTTGCCGGCGTGCTGCTGCTGCTGTGGCATGAAGTTGGCGCTCTGGGCAGCAAGCCCCTGGGCGTGATGCTGATGCTGATCGCCGCCGCCGGCTGGGCCTGGGGCACGCAGCTGCTGCGCCGCACCGAGGCACCGGTGCCGCTGATGACGCTGTCGCTGTGGATGGTGGCCATCACCACCGTGGTGCTGACCGTGCTGGCCTTTGTTTTCGAGCGCCAGCAATGGCATATGCCCGACCAGAGCGCTCTGGCTGCCATCGCTTTCAATGGTGTGCTGGTGCTGGGCTTCGCCCAGGCCGTGTGGTTCTATCTGGCCCGCAGCCTGCCGCCCGTGGCCTCCACGCTGAGCGTGATGATGATTCCGGTGCTGGGCGTGTTCGTGGGCGCCTGGTGGCTGGGCGAGGTCTTGCACTGGCAGGACTGGACTGCTGTCTGCCTGATGGTGGTGGCGATTGCTTCGGTGCTCTGGCCTGCCAGAAGCAGCCGTTAATTCGCGGGCGGCTGCGTCTTGCACACGGTGTAGCGCAGCTCGGCCATTCCCGGGCCCATCTGCTGCACGGACTGCAGCTGCAGCACGGGACTCAGCAAGCGGCGCGGCAACAAAGGCTTGCCACGGCCCAGAGTGGCCGAGCCAATCTGCACGATGACTTCATCGAGCAGGCCCGCGTCATGGAACTGTCCCGCCAGATCTCCGCCACCCACGATCCAGATGTTCTTGTCGCCGGCTGCAGCCCTCATGCTTGCCAGCACGGGCCGCACATCGCCGCTGACAAAGCGTACATCGGCTCCCTCTATCAACGGCAGCTGACGGCTGGAGAAAACCCAGGCAGGCTGTGCATAAGGCCAGGCCGCGCCGCTCTCCTTCTTCACCGCATCGGCGTTGCGGACCATCCACTCATAGGTGGACGAGCCCATGGCCAGCGCACCGACCTGGGCAATAAAGCCCGGATAGCTGGACTGCGTCAGGCTGCCCAACGGAAACAGCCAGTCCAGAGAGTCGTCTTCGGTGGCAAGAAAGCCGTCCAGGCTGGAAGCGGTGTAGTACTGGGTCTTCATGATGGGCTGTAGTTTGCCTTGAAGGCGCTGACCCGGCCGGTTACAGGCCCGCTATCGAGAAAAATCAACCTCGATAGCATCCAGCGTTCAGGCGCTACAGCACCCCAAAAGGCCTCCTACTGCGCAGGCGCCAGATTCCGCGCCGTGGCCAGCATGGTGGCGCACAGCAGCTCCTGGCCTTCGCGGCAGGAAAACACATCCGCCCGGGCCACTGTCAGCAGCTTGCTGGCCTGGATGACGCGGCCACGGGCCAGCAGGCTCGTGCCATTGGCCGCCGCCAGGTATTTGATGCTGCAGTCCACGGTGGCATTGATCCAGCCCGGTGGCAGCAGCGTCCCTGCCGCCGATACGGCAGCAAAGTCTGCGATGGCAAAGACCGGCGTTGCCTGCAACTGGCCGGGCCTGAAACTCAGACTGTCCTGATAGGGCAGGCAGAGATCGACCTCGCCGGGCTCTATGCGCTCAAAGCGCAGTTGCAGCATCTGCGCCACTGGCATGGACAGCACCAGCGCCCTGATGTCTCGGGCAAAGTGTTCGTTCTGCGGTGTCATGACTTGCTCCCCCTCCTGCCGGATGAACCGGCATCATTGCCGCCTCGCGCAGAGACGCGAGGAAATCCCGGTTTCGAGGCTGGCCGCTGCTCGCGCAGACGAAACCATTCCACATGGGAAACCAGGTGCTGACGCAGAGCGTTGCGCTTGGCGATTTCGGCATCGATCTCGGCAATGCGCTCCTCAAGCCTGCAGACGATCTGGCTGGCCGTCAGGGACTTGCAGCGGTAGGCCGGCAATACCTCGGCAATCTGCGCAAGAGAGAAGCCACATTGCCGCGACATGGCGATGAATCGCAGCTCGCGGATCACGCTGTCATCGAACTCGCGATAGCCGGAAGGACGCCGACTGGCGGCAATCAGGCCCAGACTCTCATAGTGGCGAATGGCGTGTACGGACACACCCGACAGGCTGGCAAGTTCCGATATCTGCATGGCGACAAGGCTAACAAGCCTGGGGTTACACGAAGGTTGGTGTCCGCCAGATGTTCACACAGTTTGTCATCCGCACTGCGGCCATAAAAAAACGCACTGTGAATCCACAGTGCGTTTTTTGGGGAGAGACTTCCGGGGCGATCAGGCCGCAGCGACTTCCTTCTTTGCAGAGCGTGCCTGCATGAACTTGCCCAGTCCGACCACCAGCACGGCACCCGCTGCAGCAGCGACATAGTGCAGCCAGGGGTGAGCCATGGTGTAGCCATGCAGCAGATTGTCGTTGACGATGGTCTCGCCGCCCACCCAGCCGATCAGCGCCGCGCCCAGCGTGACGATGACGGGGAAGCGTTCCATGAGCTTGATCATCAGCGTGGAGCCGAAAATCACCAGGGGAATGGAAATGGCAAGGCCCAGGATCAGCAGCACCATATTGCCCTGGGCGGTCGCGGCCACGGCAATCACGTTGTCCAGGCTCATCACCAGGTCGGCAATCAGGATGGTGCGGATGGCGGTCATCATGGAGCCATGGCCCTTGGATTCGCCCTCGCCGTCTTCGTCGCCGGTCAGCAGCTGATAGCCGATCCACAGCAGCAGGCAACCGCCCACAACCTGCAGGAAGGAGAGTTCCAGCAGCTTGGCAGCCACCACGGTCAGCACGATACGCAGCACCACGGCGGCGCCGGAGCCGAACATGATGGCCTTCTTTTGCTGTTCAGGGGGAAGAGAGCGCGCGGCCAGTGCGATGACCACGGCGTTGTCGCCGGAGAGAATGATGTTGATCCAGATGATCTTCACCAGGCCGATCCAGAAATCGGCGCTATTGAGCATTTCCATGTTGACTCCACTGTTTTGAATATGAAAGCGCCGCATTGCGCGGCGCTTTCTTTTAAGAGTGGAGGCAGTGTAGGGCGCTAAGCCCATCTTGCCAGTTCGTAATACTGCGTAAATTCAACGCTGTATCACGAACTTTTGCACGGGCTTACTTCTTCAGCAGGCCTTGCAGCAGGCGACCCATTTCGGAAGGGTTGCGGGTGATGGTGAAGCCGCACTCTTCCATGATGGCCAGCTTGGCTTCAGCCGTGTCGGCACCGCCGGAGATCAGGGCACCTGCGTGGCCCATGCGCTTGCCGGGAGGCGCAGTCACGCCGGCGATGAAGCCCACGATAGGCTTCTTCATGTTGGCCTTGCACCACTGGGCAGCTTCGGCTTCGTCGGGACCGCCGATTTCACCGATCATGATCACGGCATCGGTGTCGGGATCGTCGTTGAAAGCGCGCATCACGTCGATGTGCTTCAGACCGTTGATGGGGTCGCCACCGATACCGACGGCGGAGGACTGGCCAATGCCCAGTTCGGTCAGCTGAGCCACGGCTTCGTAAGTCAGCGTGCCGGAACGGGACACCACGCCCACGCGGCCCTTCTTGTGGATGTGACCGGGCATGATGCCGATCTTGATTTCGTCAGGCGTGATCAGACCGGGGCAGTTGGGGCCCAGCAGCAGAGTCTTCTTGCCGCCGGCAGCTTCCTTGGCCTTCATCTTGTTGCGCACTTCCAGCATGTCGCGCACGGGGATGCCTTCGGTGATGCAGATGGCCAGGTCCAGGTCGGCCTCAACAGCTTCCCAGATGGCAGCAGCAGCACCTGCGGGAGGCACGTAGATCACGGACACGGTAGCGCCGGTTTCCTTGGCAGCGTCCTTGACGGAACCAAAGATTGGGATGTCGAAAATCTTTTCGCCAGCCTTCTTGGGGTTCACGCCTGCCACGAAGCAGTTCTTGCCGTTCGCGTATTCCTGGCACTTTTCAGTGTGGAACTGGCCGGTCTTGCCAGTAATGCCCTGGGTGATGACCTTGGTGTCTTTGTTGATAAAGATCGACATGTTTCTATCTCCGGGGCGTATTACTTAACGGCAGCAACGATCTTGGTCGCTGCTTCAGCCATGGTGTCGGCAGCGATGATGGGCAGGCCGGAATCCTTGAGGATTTGCTTGCCCAGTTCTTCGTTGGTGCCCTTCATGCGCACGACCAGAGGCACGGACAGGTTCACGGCCTTGCAAGCAGTGACCACGCCGGTGGCGATGGTGTCGCACTTCATGATGCCGCCGAAGATATTGACCAGAATGCCCTTGACTTCGGGGTTCTTGAGCATGATCTTGAAGGCTTCGGTCACCTTCTCGGCCGTAGCGCCGCCGCCCACGTCCAGGAAGTTGGCTGGTTCGCCGCCGAACAGCTTGATGGTGTCCATGGTGGCCATGGCCAGACCGGCGCCGTTCACCAGACAGCCGATGTTGCCGTCCAGGGAGATGTAGGCCAGATCGAACTTGGATGCTTCGATTTCGGCAGCGTCTTCTTCGTCCAGATCGCGGAAAGCCACGATTTCGGGGTGACGGAACAGAGCGTTGGGATCAAAGTTGAACTTGGCGTCCAGGGCCATCAGGTCGCCCTTGGAGTCGCAGTTCAGGGGGTTGATTTCCACCAGCGACGCGTCGGTGTCCATGTAGCACTTGTAGATCTTGGCGAACAGATCCACGGCCTGATCCACGGACTTGCCTTCCAGACCGATGGCAGCTGCCACCTTGCGCGATTGCGCTTCGGTGATGCCGGTCAGGGGGTCGATCATCTCGGTGATGATCTTTTCGGGAGTGGAGTGAGCCACTTCCTCGATGTCCATGCCGCCTTCGCTGGAAGCGATCAGGGCAACCTTCTGTGTGGCGCGGTCGGTCACCAGCGACACATACAGCTCGTTCTTGATGTCGGCGCCGTCTTCGATGTACAGGCGGCGAACCTTCTGACCTTCGGGGCCGGTCTGGTGAGTCACCAGCTGCATGCCCAGAATCTGCTCGGACAGTTTTTGCACGTCCTCGATGGACTTGGCAACCTTCACGCCGCCGCCCTTGCCGCGGCCACCAGCGTGGATCTGGGCCTTCACCACCCACACGGGTCCACCCAGCTTCTGGGCTGCTTCAACAGCCTCTTGCACGGTAAACGCAGGAATGCCACGGGGAACGGGCACACCAAATTGGCGCAAGATTTCCTTGCCTTGGTATTCATGAATCTTCATGACTTTGTCTCTCTGAACTGAGGGGAAATACCCGCTTGCCACCGACTCGGGGGAGCCTGGCCATCGGGTTCATATGACATGGCGAGCAGGAATGTACCATGCTGCACCGCGCAAAACGACACCTGAACATGCGCAAAATCCACAATTTCGCGCAACTTTGTCGTGTTCCGGAAACAGCTGCAATGCCTTGAATTCTTTAGGGAAATTATTCCTACACGATATCTTTTCTTCCCGCAACTTTCTTATGTCTTATATACGAGTCAAGGACATTGGGGCAGCGGCTGGCAATGTGCTGACAACTGCGAATAGCTGCAGCGTCTACTGGGCCATTCGCGCGAGACTTGGCTCAAAGACAGGCAGTGCACATCCCTGACGAGATTCAAGGACAATCACCGCTCGGAAAGCGGCAATGGTGCCGCAGGCAGCGGCATATAAACCAAGAAATGCGCGCGCCGGTGCAGGAGAAAATGCAATGGCAAAAGTCTTTATTGACGGAGAAGCAGGAACCACGGGTCTGCAGATCCGTGATCGTCTGGTCGATTTTGCAGGTGTGGAACTGGTCAGCATCGACCCCGCACTGCGCAAGGACCCGGCCGCCAAGCGCGCTCTGATTGCCGGTGTGGATCTGGTCATCCTCTGCCTGCATGACGATGCCGCCCGTGAAACCGCAGCCATGGTGGACTCCATCACCGCAGAGACAGGCCGCGCCATCAAGATCATCGACGCCTCCACCGCCCACCGCACGGCCGCAGGCTGGGTCTACGGCTTCCCCGAACTGCGCGCCGGCCAGCTCGACGCCGTGAAGAGCGCCACCCGCGTCTCCAATCCCGGCTGCTACGCCACGGGCGCCATCGCCCTGCTGGCACCGCTGGTGGCTGCCGGCCTGATTCCCGCCGACTACCCTGTGAGCCTGCCCTCCGTGTCCGGCTACACCGGCGGCGGCCGCACCATGATCGAAGCCTATGAAGGCGGCGATGCCGCCCCTTACGAGGCCTACGCGCTGGGCCTGTCGCACAAGCACATTCCCGAAATCCTGCACTACACCGGCATGACCCGCCGCCCCGTGTTCATCCCCGCCGTGAGCAACTTTGCCCAGGGCATGCTGGTGCAGCTGCCGCTGCACCTGGATCTGCTGCCCGGCGCACCCAAGGCCGCCGACCTGCACGACGCACTGGCCAGCCACTACGCCAGGACCAATACGCCTGCCAACTGGGTCAGCGTGTTGCCGCCGACTGATGACAACAAGCTGGCCGCCGACACTCTGGCCAATACCAACAAGCTGGAGTTGCGCGTATTTGCCAACGAGCAATACCGCCAGGCCGTGCTGATTGCCCGCCTGGACAATCTGGGCAAGGGTGCCAGCGGCGCTGCCGTGCAGAACCTGCAGATCATGCTGGGTCTGTAAGCCCTGCCCTGCTCCCGAAAAAACGGCCCTGGTGGCCGTTTTTTGCTTTCCATGTCCTCACAAAAATCGTAGAAGAAATTAATTTTTCATATTCTCATTGTTTTGAAATTTAAATTTCTTATTTTGTCCAGACGGAAAAGCACCGGCTGTGCTTTGCGCAAGCCACTTCTATAGTCGCCCCATCTGAGCTGTACCTGCCAGAGCCTTTCCCGGCCTTGTGATGCCGGCCGCGCCTGACCCCGGCGCGGCGGCATCCGCGCAGGCAGCAGTGGATGCGCGGAGCTGCTACCCCTGCTCTCGTAGCCGTTCTCAGTCCCACTGTTGTACGAAAGCGAGGAAACCATGTCTTCCATTCCCGTCTCTGCTGCGCGCAGCGATGTCAGCACCCTGCAGGAGCGCGACATCACCTTTGGCCGCATCATCTGGCGGCTGATTCCGTTTCTCACCCTGATCTGGTTTCTGGCCTGGGTAGACCGTGTCAACGTCGGCTTTGCCAAGCTGACCATGATGAGCGACCTGCAATGGTCCGACGCCGTCTATGGCGCAGGGGCCGGCATCTTCTTCATCGGCTATTTCTTCTTTGAAGTCCCCAGCAATCTGCTGTTGCACAAGTTCGGGGCCAAGAAGACCATCATGCGCATCACCATAGGCTGGGGCGTGACCGGCATCCTCATGGCCTGGGTGCAGACGCCTTTGCAGTTCTATGTGCTGCGCTTCTTGATGGGTGCTTTCGAAGCCGGCCTGCAGCCCGGCGTGATTCTCTATCTGACCTACTGGTTGCCGGCGCACCGCCGCGGCAAGGCCCTGGCGTTCTTTGTCTCGGCGTCGGCCCTGTCGCTGATGCTGGGCAGCCCGATTGCCGCCTATCTGATGGAAACCTTCCACGGCGTGGCCAATCATGCGGGCTGGCAATGGCTGTTCATCATCGAAGGCATTCCGTCCGTTCTCGCGGGCATTGCTGCCTACTTTCTGCTCAGCGACACACCGGCCAAGGCTCCCTGGCTCAGCGCCCGTGAAAAACAGCATGTAGCCGAAGAGCTCAAGGCCGAGGAAGCCTCGTTGGGCCAACGCGAGCACAGCTTCTGGGCCTCCATGCGCAACCCTCGCGTGCTGATGCTGATCCTGATCTTCTTCTGCATCGTGGCCGGCAACTCCACGCTGGTGTTCTATGGACCCAGCATCGTCAAATCCGTGGGCATCACCGACCTCAAGACCTTGGGCTGGGTCATGTCCCTGATCTACGCCTGTGGCTGGATAGGCATGGTGGGCAACGGCTGGCTGTCCGATCGCAAAAAGGAAGTGCGCTGGCACACGGCGATTGCCGCTGCCATGGGCGCTGTCGGGCTGGTGCTGACGGCCTTGTTCCTGCAGCAGGGCAATGTGACCGGCGTCGTCGCGTCTCTGGCTCTGTCATCGCTGGGCACCATGGGCTCCATCCCCGTGTACTGGCAGATTCCCAACCGCTTCCTCTCGGCCACTGCCCTGGTCGTGGGCCTGGCGGTCATCAACTCTGCAGCCAATCTGGCCGGCTACTTCTCGCCGCAGTTGCTGGGTCTGCTCAAGTCCAGCAGCGGCTCGTATGCGCCAGGCCTGCTCATCATCGCTGCCGTGGAGTTCTGTGCCGCCATTCTGGTGCTGCTGTTCGTGAAGCGCGACAGCGCCGGGGTCGCCAAACAGCATCCATGACCCATAGGCCGCAGGCCAGATGCAATATGCGCAAGCAGTTCCACGACAGCGATGACAATATGCACGGCATGACCGTCAACGGCAGAGTGCCGGGCCGCGCATAGCGCTGCCCTCGCCCTTACCCTCCAAAGCCGCAGGTCTGCGGCTTTTTTCATATCTGCATTCATCAATTTCGCAGCAGCCTGCGCAGCATCTACAAGGTTTACATGGCAGTTATTGTGAATTTCTCAGATAGGACTAGCGTTAACAGCTCCTGCTTCAGGAGCAGGAACGGCTGCGCATGAACGCAGCCGCCGCGCAAAAGGCCACGGCCATCGGCCTGATCGCCGTACTCTGCTGGAGCTGCACCGTGGGTCTGATGCGCGCCGTGGCCGAGCCGCTGGGCGCCGTCGGCGGCGCGGCCTGCCTCTACACCATGGCCGCCATCTGTATTGCCGCAGCACGCGGGCGCAAAGGCTGGCGCGAGCTGGCACGCTGGCGCAGCATGCACCCTGCCTACCTCTGGGGCTGCGGCCTGCTGTTTGTGGTCTATGAGATCTGCCTGTCCGTGGCCGTGGGCCTGGCCCACGACCGCAGCCAGGCCATGGAAATCGGGCTCATCAACTATCTCTGGCCCAGCCTCACCATCGTGCTGGCCGTGCTGTGCGGCCAGCAGGCGGCTCGCTGGTGGCTTTGGCCAGGCGTGCTGATCTGCCTGTGGGGTCTGGCGCGCGTGCTAGGCGGCGACAGCTTCAGCCTGCCGGTCATGTGGAGCCATGTGCTGGGCAACCCGCTGGCCTATGGCATGGGTTTTGCAGCCGCCCTGCTCTGGCCGGCCTACTCGCTGCTGGCGCGCCGCTATGGCTCAGGCTTCAACGCCGTGGGTCTGTTCGTGACCTGGACTGCCATCGCGCTGTGGCTCAAGTGGCTGATGCTGGGCGAGTCACAACCCATGCTCTGGACCTGGCTCACCGCCGGCCAGGTCTTGCTGGTCGGGGCGCTCACGGCACTGGGCTATAGCTGCTGGGAGCACGGCATCCAGCATGGCAAGCTGGCCCTGCTGGCCGCGGCGTCCTATTTCACACCCGTGCTCTCGGCGCTGATGGCCAGCGCACTGCTGCAAGTGCTGCCGGGCTGGAGCTTCTGGCAGGGCGTGGCACTGGTCACGCTGGGTTCGCTGGTCTGCTGGTGGGCGACGCGCAGCCACCGACATTGAGCCGGCGCCAGGTCGGCCGGGCGCTCAGGCAGTCAGCCAGATGCCCAGGCCGAGCACGACGGCATGTCCGGCCAGCAAAATCCACAACAGCGTCCAGGGCGGCTCGGTCAGGCCCTGCAGCATCTCCTCGATGCGGGCGCCCAGAAAGGCGCGCAGCGCCGGATCGTCCTTGCCGCCTTCGCTGCCCCACTGGGCACGCGTGCGTCCCCATTCCTCAAGCAGATCGGACAGCGGCAGGCGATTGAGCACGCTGCGCACCACGAACTGCACGGCACGCCCGTTGCCCACCCAGGGCTGCAGATGCTCCATCGCCGCGCCCACGGTGAGCAGGTCGGCCGCCTTGTGCATGGCCTGGTGAGCGCTGGGCAGGGCCTCGATGCGCTGTGCCAGCATAGCCGCCAGGCGCTCGGCCAGGCCCTGGCCGTAGCGCGCCACCAGCTTGCCTGCCGCCCGGGCGCGGCCCAGCTGCAGACCGACCATGAGGTAGGCGGGAATGATGAAGATCAGCACCACGGCCACCAGCAGCGGCGGCGATATCAGCAGGCTGATCACGGCGCCATAGATGCCGGTATGGGCCGAGGCATGAATGCCCTGGCCGGGATCGGCCATCAGGCGCGAAAAATAGAACACGGCCGCGCCGCAGCCCAGCACCAGGGCCAGCAAGGCACCCAGCATCAGGCCGCCCAGCAGCGATTTTCCGGCACTCAGGCCCACGCGCAAGGCGGATGGGGCGTCAGGGGGTTGCGAAGCAGTCAGCACGTGGGTCCCTCCGGTGTAAGAAGCGGTTCCTCGTCCAGCAGGAGGGAGCTGGCTGCAGCTCAGTCTTCGCTGTCGGGTGCTGCGCAGTATGGGGCATCGCGCAACACGCGTGAAGCCACGTCTGCCGAAAAGCCCCGCGACGCCATGAAGCGCAGCTGTTTAGCCTTTTCCTTGATATCGGCAGGCGGCGTACCAAAGCGCTTGCGCCACAGCTCGCGGGCGCGTTCCAGCTCGGTATCGCGCAGTTGCTCGCTCGCGTTGCGCACCACTTCATCGTCCAGCCCTTTGCTGCGCAACTCCTGCACCAGCCGTGCCGTGCCAAAGCGGCTGGACTTGCTGTGAATGACGGAATCCACCACCCGCTGCACACTGATGAAGCCGCGCTTTTCCAGCTCATCAAGAATGGCCTGCAGGTCATCGCCCTCTTCCACATACGGCGCCAGCTTGCGCTGCAGCTCCAGCCGCGAATGCTCGCGCTGCGCCAGCAGCTTGAGGGCGCGGCCCTTGAGTGAAAGTTTGGCAAAGCTCACGACGCATCTCCAGAAACAAAAAGGCGCAGGACGAACCTGCGCAAAGATGGCAAACCTTTTGAGCCATGAGGCCCGCACTCAAACACTGGCGCTCACCAAGCCAGGGACATCAAGCAGGGGCCGCACCCGCAGCGAGGCTGTAGTCCCCTTTCGCGAAAGGCGCATGGCGCCTCAGGGTGACTGAATCAACCTTCAATCACGCCGTCCTTGTCCACCTTGCCCTTGCCGCCCTTGGCAGGCTTGGCCTCGGCAGCCGCAGCACCGTCCACGGGCAGCAGCTTGATGCCCAGGCTCTCGCGAACCTTGTTTTCGATCTCAATGGCCAGCGCGGGGTTCTCGCGCAGGAATTCACGCGAGTTGTCGCGGCCCTGGCCGATTTTTTCGCCGTTGTAGGCATACCAGGCACCGCTCTTTTCCAGAATCTTGGCGTTCACGCCCATGTCCAGAATCTCGCCTTCGCGGCTGATGCCTTCGCCAAACAGGATGTCGAACTCTGCCGTCTTGAAGGGGGGCGAGACCTTGTTCTTCACGACCTTGACCTTGGTTTCGTTGCCGATGGCCTCGTCGCCCTTCTTGATGGTGCCGGTGCGGCGGATATCCAGACGCACGGAGGCATAGAACTTCAGCGCATTGCCGCCGGTGGTGGTCTCGGGCGAGCCGAACATCACGCCGATCTTCATGCGGATCTGGTTGATGAAGATGACCATGCAGTTGGTCTTCTTGATGGTGGCCGTCAGCTTGCGCAGGGCCTGGCTCATCAGACGGGCCTGCAGGCCGGGCAGGGCATCGCCCATCTCGCCTTCGATTTCGGCCTTGGGCGTCAATGCGGCCACCGAGTCGATGACGATCAGGTCCACGGCACCCGAACGCACCAGACTGTCGCAGATTTCCAGAGCCTGCTCACCGGTGTCGGGCTGGCTGATCAGCACGTCGCTGAGGTTCACGCCCAGCTTCTGGGCATAGCTGGTGTCCAGCGCATGTTCGGCGTCGATAAAGGCGCAGGTGCCGCCCTGCTTTTGCATCTCGGCAATGACCTGCAGCGTCAGCGTGGTCTTGCCCGAGGATTCGGGACCGTAGATTTCGATCACGCGGCCACGGGGCAGACCACCTACGCCCAGCGCGATGTCCAGACCCAGGGAGCCGGTGGAAACGACCTGAATGTCTTCGATGGCCTCACCTTCACCGAGCTTCATGATGGTGCCCTTGCCGAACTGCTTTTCGATCTGGGCCAGGGCTGCAGCCAGGGCTTTGGCTTTTTCGCTGTTGGCGTCGTTGGTCTTGGCGATGGCGTTCATATCAGGCTCCGAAGTAGGTGAATGACTGTCTGTGGCCAGTCCTGTTTTTGCATTCAGGCTGGATGCTTGAACAGTAGTTTAGATGCAGATACTGCAGATTTATTTAAATATTTAGTCAGTTTGCCTTACTATTCATCCATGTCAGAAATCGCCCCCGTCACCCCGCCCGCCGATGCCTGGCGCCAGACCCATCTGGGCCGTTTGCTGGGCCATGCCATGCGCCGCTTCGATGCGCGCGTGCTACAGCTCATGGCGCGTGCAGTGGAGGTGCCGCTGGCGCTATCCAATCTGGCGGCGCGCGACAAGGTGGGGGCAGCCCATATCCACATCACGCGCCATCTGTCGCTGGCAGGCGACCGGCTCACCGATCTGGCCGACAAGGCCGGCATGACCAAGCAGGCCATGGCCGATCTGGTGGCGCAGTGCGAAGCCTGGGGCCTGGTCACGCGCGAGGCCGATCCGCATGATGCGCGCGCCAGGCGCGTGCGCTTCACCGATGCGGGTCTGGCCTGGCTGCAGGCTTTTCACGACGCCGTAAGCCAGGCCGAAGCCGAATTTCGCGAAGCCGTGGGCGCGGATGTGGCCACCGTGGTCGCGCTGGGCCTGGAAGCCTATGCCGAAGGCTACTGAGATTCGACGCCTGTAAGCGACTGTCGAGAATTGCCCCGAACGGCCATGAGCCATCCCTACAATGGCAGCAAAAGTGCAAACAGGCACACATAACAAGCAGGAGACACACATGCGCATACTGATTGCCGAAGACGACCAGGTGCTGGCGGATGGCCTGCTGCGCACGCTGCGCAGCTCGGGCGCCGTCGTCAGCCATGTGGCCAATGGCAGCGAGGCCGATACCGCCTTGCTGACCAGCAGCGAATTCGATTTGCTGATTCTCGATCTGGGCCTGCCAAAGGTGCACGGCCTGGAAGTGCTCAAGCGCCTGCGCGGGCGTGGCGATGCGCTGCCGGTGCTGATTCTCACGGCCGCCGATTCGATCGAAGAGCGCGTACAGGGCCTGGACTATGGTGCCGACGACTACATGGCCAAGCCGTTTGCGCTGTCCGAGCTGGAAGCACGCGTGCGCGCCCTCACGCGTCGCGGCATGGGCGGCGCCAGCTCCACCATCAAGCATGGCCCGCTGGTCTATGACCAGACCGGCCGGGTCGCCACCATAGACGGCAAGATGGTGGAGCTGTCGGCGCGCGAGCTGGGCCTGCTGGAGGTGCTGCTGCAGCGCGCAGGCCGCCTGGTCAGCAAGGACCAGCTGGTGGAGCGCCTGTGCGAATGGGGCGAGGAGGTGAGCAACAATGCCATCGAGGTCTATATCCACCGCCTGCGCAAGAAAATCGAGAAAGGCCCGATCCGCATCGCCACCGTGCGCGGCCTCGGTTACTGCCTGGAAAAGATAGCCCCCCCCTGAGCGGCTGCGCCTAGGCGGCCCCGCCGCTTCCCCCCGAGGGGGACGATGGCCTTTGCTGCGGGGCGGCCCTTGCTGGCCATCCCTGAGTTGGAATACGCCAGTTTTACAAGCATGAAAATTTTTCAGCGTGAGCAGCGATCCCTCTTCGGCGAGATCCTCGACTGGATGCTCACGCCGCTGCTGCTGCTCTGGCCCGTGAGCCTGGCGCTGACCTGGCTGGTGGCCCAGGGCCTGGCCAACAAGCCCTTCGATCGCGCGCTGGAGTACAACGCCCAGGCCCTGGCTCAGCTGGTCATCGTGCAGCGCGGCAAGGTGCAGTTCAATCTGCCTCAGTCGGCCAGCGAGATCCTGCGCGCCGATGAATCGGACACGGTGTTCTTCCAGGTCAGCGGCACCAGGGGCGAATATCTGGCCGGCGAGCGCGACCTGCCGCGCCCGCCCTCCGTCGACGAGGACACGCCCACCGGCTCGGTGCTGCTGCGCGATGAGGAATACAAGGGCATTGACCTGCGCGTGGCCTATATCTGGGTGCGCATGCCGCTGCCCGGCGAGCCCAACGCCCTCGTGCAGGTCGCGGAAACACGCGAAAAGCGCAGCGTGCTGGCCACGGAAATCATCAAGGGCGTGATGCTGCCGCAGTTCGTCATCCTGCCGCTGGCCGCCCTGCTGGTCTGGCTGGCGCTGGCACGCGGCATCAAGCCGCTGCACCGGCTGGAGGAGCGCATCCGCGCGCGCAAGCCCGAGGATCTCTCGCCCATCAATCACAAGGATGTGCCGCTGGAGGTGGTGCCGCTGGTCGATTCGGTCAACGATCTGCTGCAGCGCCTGCATGACTCCATCGCCACGCAAAAGCGCTTTCTGGCCGACGCCGCCCACCAGCTCAAGACCCCGCTGGCGGGCCTGCGCATGCAGGCCGACCTGGCCCAGCGCGAGGGCACGAATACCGAAGATCTGAAACGCTCGCTGGCGCAGATCGGCCGCTCAAGCATGCGTGCCACCCATACCGTCAACCAGCTGCTGGCACTGGCGCGCGCCGAGAGCGCCGTGCCCGCCATGCAGGGCTGCAACCTCGTGCGCATCGTCACCGACGTGGTGCAGGACTGCCTGCCGCGCGCCATGGACAAGCACATAGACCTGGGCTACGAGGGTGCCAGCGCCAGCACGCCCGGTGTCTGGCTCAACGGCAATGCCACGCTGCTGGCCGAGCTGGTGCGCAATCTGGTGGACAACGCCATCAACTACACGCCATCGACCAGCGAACAGCCAGGCGTGGTCACCGTGCGCGTGCAGGCCGATCATTTCGGCCAGATTCTGCTGCTGCAAGTCGAGGATTCAGGCCCCGGCGTGCCGCTGGGCGAGCGCGAACTGATCTTCCAGCCTTTTTACCGGGCGCTGGGCTCCGAAGCCGACGGCTCCGGTCTGGGCCTGCCCATCGTCATGGAAATCGCCCGCCAGCACGGCGCGCAAGTGCTGCTGCAGGATGCCAGGCCCGCTCATACCCCGCCGGGGGCGCTGTTTACCGTGCGCTTCAAGGCCATGCCCGGACAGCAGTGAAGCACAACCTAGAAATGCACCAATTCGGTGCCTCCCAAGGCTGAGAAGCCGCGCCAGGCTTGGCTTTGCGCCCGCTTGCCCCGATGCGAATATCGGAAACTGCGTATTTGGCAAGTTCTCGCTTACCCTAGAATCAATTCGATCATGGGTTGTCTGAAGAGTCGCTATTTGCGCTCTGCAAGACAGCAATTTGGAATCACTGGATCCTGGGAGCTTTTTGATGCAACGACGTCAATTCATCTACACCGCCGCTGCTGCCGCAGCCGCTTCTTCTTTCTCCGGCATGAGCATGGCGCAGGACACATCGCGTCCTCTGCGCATCGTCGTGCCCTTCCCCGCTGGCGGCCCCACCGACATGGTGCCCCGCAATATGCAGGACGTGCTGATCAAGCTGCTGGGCGGCCAGGCCGTGGTGATTGAAAACAAGGCCGGCGCCGGCGGCTCCATCGGCATGGCAGAAGTGGCTCGCGCCACCGATGGCGTGACTTTCGGTATTGCCACCCTGTCCACCCATGGTGTGAACCCCGCCGTGTTCAAGAAGCTGCCTTACGACGCGATCAACGACTTCGTGGGCGTGACCGAGATCGTCAAGGCCCCCGGCGTGCTGGTGATCAACCCCAAGCTGATTCCCGTGAAGACTTTTGCCGAGTTTGTGGCCTACCTCAAGGCCAACCCCGGCAAGGTGTCCTATGCCACCCCCGGCAACGGCACCATCGGCCATATGTGGGGCGCCCAGTTCCTCAAGAGCACGGGCACCGAAATGCACCACATCCCCTACCGTGGCTCGGCTCCTGCCATCAACGACGTGCTGGGCAACCAGGTTCCCGTGTACTTCGATCAGGTGAACTCGTCCCTGCCCCATATCAAGTCGGGCAAGGTGCGCGCCCTGGCCGTGTCCTGGCATGAACGTCTGGACGTGCTGCCCGATGTGCAGACCTATGCGCAGGCCGGTCACCCCGACCTGAACGAGCCTTCCTGGTTCGGCCTGGTGGCCCCCAAGAACACGCCCGCCGCACAAGTGGAACGTGTGCAAAAAGCCATCATTGCCGCACTCAAGGACCCCGCCGTCAAGCAGCGCATGGCTGCTCAAGGCCTGTACCCCTCGGGCACATCGAGCGCCGACTTCACCAAGCAGATCGCCAGCGAAGTGGCCAAGATGAAGAAGCTGGCCGCTGTCGCCAATATTCATCTGGACTAAAAACAGGAGCTGGTTGCGCTTGTCGCAACTTGTTTTCCAATGCAAAAGGCCTGCAAATGCAGGCCTTTCTTGCGATAGCAGCTACGAAAATTACTTGGTACAGGCCTGCAAGGCCTTGGGCACCAGATTCTTGCCGGCCAGCGCCGCCACTTCGTTGCGCAAGGTCGGCGTGGCCTTGGGCAGACGCAGCGCATAGGTCGTCACATCGGGGCGCTCCTGCACCACGCGCGCGGTGCGCACGCCCTGGCGCGCGAAAGTGGCCAGCTGGCGCTGGGCGGCTTCTTCCGTCGAAAAACGCCCCAGCGACAGACCGGGCTCGAAGCTGCCGCCGGCGCGGTCGAAGTCGATATTCATCAGGCGCAACTCGCCGCGCTTGCGGTCCATGAATTCGGCGTCCGGGAACTT
The DNA here is from genome assembly GCF_053615495.1 of Comamonas sp. HJ-2. NCBI lineage: Bacteria > Pseudomonadati > Pseudomonadota > Betaproteobacteria > Burkholderiales > Comamonadaceae > Comamonas > Comamonas sp. HJ-2. Next base: position 249,874 of record NZ_JBSIFD010000003.1, read on the forward strand.
GCCCATATAGACCATCCAGCGCCCGCCCTGATGGCTGGCCACCAGCTCCCAATCGCTCTTGGACTTGCCCGCCAGCGCACGGCGAATGCTGTCGGCCTGCGCCTCTTCGATACCGTTGGCCTGATAGCAGGTCTCGGGCTCCTTAATGGCGGTCTTGGCATCCTTTGTGTCCTTGGCGTCCTTGGTTTCCCTGGCTGCGACGGTTGCAGCTTCGGGCTTGCCATCCGACTTGCTTTCGGGAGCTGCGGGCGGCGCGCTGTCGTCCACCGCAGGCGCTTCGGGCTCCATAGTCTTTGCCGGTTCAACAGCCGGAGCTTGCGCCGCTTCGGGCTGCTGCAGCACCAGGGCATCCGGCCTGATCTGCTCCTGAAGGCGCTGCGGCTCGGACTGCAACTCCGGCGCCAGCCCCATGCCGGCCAGATAGCCGTGGCTCCACATGTAGTAACCCGCGTTGCCCAGCAGCAAGAGCAGGAAAACGATTCTCAGCATAGGTTTCTCACATCAGTTATCCATGGGCTGCAGCCGCTCGCGGGCAGCCGAGCAAGGGCCTGGGCGGCCCCGCAGCGAGGGCTGCGTCCTTCTCCCCTGGCGCGCAGCGCGTAGAGAGAGGAGGAAGGCGCAAAGCGCCTCAGGAGGTGCTTCATTTCAAGCCTGCAGCGGGCTGCCAGCCGGACGCACGCTGATTTCAGAACTGGTCACGGCTTGCAGCCCGGTCGCTGTACGCACCAGAAAGCCGCCATCGGCAGCCACACCCTGGGCCATGCCGCTAGTGCCGTCGCTCAGATTCACCTCGCGTCCGGCCAGCAGATCGCGCTGGGCAAAGCGCTGCATCAGCGGGGCAAAGCCATGCCGGGCAAAGCTCTGCACCTCGGCCACCAGATTGGGCAATATGCAGGCCAGGGCCGTGGGCGCATCCAGTGCGGCATCAAGCTCCTGCAGGCAGGCCGGGGCCGTGCGCATGCCGTCACCGGGACGGGGACGCACATTGATGCCGATACCGATCACCACATAGCGCGGTGCCGTCATATCGTGCTGTTGGCCGCCGACAAAGCTGGCGGTCTCGATCAGAATGCCGGCCAGCTTGCGGTCGCCCTCCAGCCACAGATCGTTGGGCCATTTGATGCCGATCTTGGGCGCGGCCCCCGCTGCGGGAAGCTGGGGCTGCAGGCTCTCGGCCACGCTCACGCCCACCGCCAATGACAGCCCCGACCAGTCGCGCGGTGCCAGCGGCAGGCCCAGCGAGAACATCAGCGAATCACCGACGCCGCTGACCCAGTTGCGGCCCAGGCGGCCTCGGCCCTGGGTTTGCTGCTCGGCAATCAACAGCACCGGATCCGTCAGCCCGTCGCGCGCGCGGCGCATGAGTTCGGTATTTGAGGAGTCGATGGTCGGCAGCACTTCGACCGTAAAGCCCGGCAACTGCGGTGCTATGGCTTCCCACAAGGCTTCGGCATTCCAGTGAATCGGCTGAGTCATTTTTTATCTATCCAAATCTAAAAACTGGCGCAACGCAAGTCAGAGACGCCAAGCAAGGGCAGCCCCGCAGCGAGGGCGTCGTCCCCTTCCCATAGCGCAAAGTGCGTAGAGAGAAGGGGAAGGCGTGCAGCGCCTCAGGGGATGCTTGCAGGCATCGGCGGCTTCCAGCCCCTTTTCGGCGCCAGCATGGTGCCGCGGCAGTTCGCAGCGCCGCAGTAGCAGGCATATTCAGCCTTGAGCTTGGCCGTATAGCGCTCCTCCACCATCAGGCCATAGTCGTAGTTCAGTTCTTCGCCCGCTGCAATATTGCGCAGCGCCACGATATAGACGCGACCGTCGATCTCGTCGGTGTAGCAGTTGGGCGCGCAGCTGTGGTTGATCCAGCGCGAGGAATTGCCCTTGTGCGTGGCATCTATCACCCGCTCATCGTCGACCTGAAAGTAAAAAGTGTGATTGGGCTGGCTGGGATCATGCGGATGACGGTCCTGCGCCTCCTGCCAGTCAATCACTTCACCCACGTACTCAATAATGGTTTCGCCTTCCGCAATATCCTGCGCGGCGAAAACGCCTTTGCCATGAACGCCGGAGCGCCGGGTCTGGATGCGTCGGCCCGTTGAAGAGGCCAGTGATGTGCGGGGCATGTTTTCTCTGATACTTTGAATATGCACACATGTGCGCATGCGCGCGCGTGAGAAGCGAATTGTATGAGCCTGAGTTTCGATTCGGGTTCAGGTGGTTAATGACGACGAGAACACACAATGACTAAAACCCTGGTGATTGCAGAGAAGCCTTCTGTCGCACAGGACATCGTCCGTGCGCTGACCCCGGTGGCAGGCAAGTTCGAAAAACACGATGACTATTTCGAATCCGACAGCTATGTGGTGACCAGTGCGGTCGGCCACCTGGTGGAGATTCAGGCGCCCGAAGAATTCGATGTCAAGCGCGGCAAATGGAGTTTTGCCAATCTGCCGGTCATCCCCCCGCGCTTCGACCTCAAGCCCGTGGACAAGACCAAGACCCGTCTGAACGCCGTGGTCAAGCAGGCCAAGCGCAAGGATGTGACCGAACTCATCAACGCCTGTGACGCGGGCCGCGAGGGTGAGCTGATCTTCCGCCTGATCGAGCAATACGCGGGCGGCGCCAAGGGCGGCCTGGGCAAACCCGTCAAGCGCCTGTGGCTGCAGTCCATGACGCCGCAGGCGATTCGCGACGGCTTCAACAATCTGCGCAGCGATGCCCAGATGCAGGGCCTGGCCAGCGCCGCGCGCAGCCGCTCCGAAGCCGACTGGCTGGTGGGCATCAACGGCACGCGCGCCATGACGGCCTTCAACTCGCGCGACGGCGGCTTCTTCCTGACCACCGTGGGCCGCGTGCAGACACCCACCCTGTCCCTGGTGGTGGAGCGCGAGGAAAAGATCCGCAAATTCGTCAGCCGCGACTACTGGGAAGTGCACGGCACTTTCGACGCCCAGGCCGGCCAGTACCTGGGCAAGTGGTTCAACCCGCAGTGGAAGAAATCGGACGATGCCGAGGCCAAGGCCGACCGCCTGTGGAACAAGGCCGATGCCGAAGCGATTGCCGCCGCCGTGCAGGGCAAGCCGGCCCAGGTGACCGAGGAAAGCAAGCCCACCACCCAGGCTTCGCCCCTGCTGTTCGACCTGACCAGCCTGCAGCGCGAGGCCAACGGCAAGTTCGGCTTCTCGGCCAAGACCACGCTGGCGCTGGCGCAAAGCCTGTACGAGCGCCACAAGGCCCTGACCTACCCACGTACCGACTCGCGCGCCCTGCCCGAGGACTATCTGCCCGTGGCACGCCAGACCTTCGACATGCTGGCCACCAGCGGCATGCGCCATCTGGCGCCCTTTGCCCAGCAGGCCATCAACGACAACTACATCCGCCCCACCAAGCGCGTCTTCGACAACAGCAAGGTGTCGGATCACTTTGCCATCATCCCGACCACGCAGGCCCCTTCGGGCCTGTCGGAAGCCGAACAGAAGCTGTACGACCTGGTCGTGCGCCGCTTCATGGCCGTGTTCTTCCCCAGCGCCGAATACCAGGTCACCACACGCATCAGCAAGGTGGAGCAGCACAGCTTCAAGACCGAGGGCAAGGTGCTGGTCAAGCCGGGCTGGCTGGCCATCTACGGCAAGGAAGCCGCCAACGAGGTGGAGGACGCCAAGGAAGGCGACAAGGGCCAGCCCCTGGTGGCCGTGCAGCCCGGCGAGCAGCCGCGCACCCACCACGCCGATGTCAAGGGCCTCAAGACCAAGCCGCCGGCACGCTACTCCGAAGCCACGCTGCTGGGCGCCATGGAAAGCGCCGGCAAGCAGATCGACGACGACGAGCTGCGTGAAGCCATGCAGGAAAAAGGCCTGGGCACGCCAGCCACGCGCGCGGCCATCATCGAAGGCCTGCTGACGGAAAAGTACATGCTGCGCGAAGGCCGCGAGCTGATCCCCACGGCCAAGGCCTTCCAGCTGATGACGCTGCTGCGCGGCCTGGAAGTCGAGGAGCTGTGCCGCGCCGACCTGACCGGCGAATGGGAATTCAAGCTGTCGCAGATGGAAAAAGGCCAGCTCTCGCGCGAAGCCTTCATGCAGCAGATCCAGGCCATGACCGAGAAGCTGGTCAAGAAGGCCAAGGAATACGACCGCGACACCATTCCCGGTGATTACGCGACGCTCTCCACGCCCTGCCCCAACTGCGGCGGCGTGGTCAAGGAAAACTACCGCCGCTACGCCTGCACGGGCGCCAATGGCGCCAGCGAAGGCTGCGGCTTCTCGTTCACCAAGTCGCCGGCCGGCCGCACCTTCGAGACAGCCGAGGCCGAGCAGCTGCTGCGCGAACGCCGCATCGGCCCGCTGGAAGGCTTCCGCTCCAAGGCCGGCTGGCCGTTCGTGGCCGAGGTCGCCATCGTGCGTGACGAGGAAAACAGCAACTTCAAGCTGGAATTCGACTTCGGCGACGACAAGGACTCCGAGGACACGGGCGAGATCGTGGACTTTGCCCACCAGCAAAGCCTGGGCCCCTGTCCCAAGTGCGGCTCGCCCGTCTTCGAGCATGGCGCCAACTATGTCTGCTCCAAGGCCGTGCCCACGCTGGCCCAGACCACGCCCAGCTGCGACTTCAAGAGCGGTCAGATCATTCTGCAGCAGCCCATCGAACGGGAGCAGATGAGCAAGCTGCTGCAGACCGGCAAGACCGATCTGCTGGAGAAGTTCGTCTCCAACCGCACGCGCCGCAACTTCAAGGCCTTCCTGGTCTGGGATGGTGCTGCGGGCAAGGTGAACTTCGAGTTCGAGCAGCGCGAAGGCAAGTACCCGGCACGCAAGACTGCCGGCGCAGCGGCGGCCAAAACCACGACGGCTGCCGCCAAGAAGACAGGCACGGCAGCCAAGAAGACCGCCGCCAAGACAGCGACCAAGACCGCTGCGGTGAAGAAGCCCCGCACCGTGAGCGCCACGCTCAAGCCCAGCGCCGACCTGGCCGCCGTGATCGGCAGCGAACCCACCTCGCGCCCCGACGTGATCAAAAAGCTCTGGGACTACATCAAGGCCAACGGCCTGCAGGACGCCAAGGACAAGCGCGCCATCAACGCCGACGCCAAGCTCAAGCCGGTGTTCGGCAAGGAGCAGATCAGCATGTTCGAGCTGGCCGGCATTGTGGGCAAGCATGTGAGCTGATCGCCAGCCCTGCCGCAATGACCAACGAGGACCGCCGCGGCTTGCCGCTGGCGGTCTTTTTCATTTCAGGCAGCGCAGCGCAGGGCGTTCAGATAACCAGATATGGCCGTGTTGGCGCGCTGGCGCAGCAAGTCCAGATCCGGCGGTGCATCGGCGGCCAGATAGCTGTGATTGAACAGGCCGTACAGAATGCACTGGCTCACCCGCGCAGCATCGCGCACCGGGTAGTCCGGGGGCAGATCGACGGCCTGCTCTATGGCTGCGGCCCAGGCATCCACAAAGCGTTCGAACATCTTACGGTAGGCCTCGGAAGTGGAGTAGTGGCGCTCCAGCAGATAGTGGGCACCCCATTCATCTGCCCGCTCGCGGTGCGCCTGCAGCTGTGACTCGATCACCGCCTCGGCAATCTGCATCAGCGGCTGGCCCGAATGACTGCCGGTCACGCCGCGAATGCCCAGCAGCAGCGACTTGGAGCGCAGATGCAGGCAGACCTTGGCCAGATCTTCCTTGCCCGAGAAGTACTCGTAGAAGCTGCCCAGCCCGGTGCCCGCCACCAGGACGATCTCGCGCACGGTGATTTCCGCGTAACTGCGCTCAAGCAAAAGCCGAACAAAGGCGTCCTGCAGGGCCTGAAACGTCTGCCGCGCGCGGGACTGCAAAGGGCGGCGACGCCCTGCTGTCGCGGTCGAAGGAGTGCGTGGTTTCATGCTGGCCAAATCCGAACACCTTTTTTGCACGGTTTCCTAGAATTTTTGACAGGTACCTCGATGCCATTGTGCATTGCGGCCTGGCGAATAAAAAATTCCTATGAGAGGACGGAGACAAGCATGCACCCTCGTATTTCCACTCCCCTGGCGGCAGTGGCTCTGGCCTGCGCATCACTCGTTCATGCGCAGCCGGCCACGGTGGTGAAGATTGCCTCGCTGGATGCCATGAGCGGCCCCATGGCGGGGCTGGGCCTGAACATACTCAAGAGCTTCCAGTACAGCGCCAAGCTTGCCAACGAGCAAAGCTGGGCCGGTGCCGTGAAGTTCGAGGTCGTGCCCTTCGACAACCGACTCTCCGCACAGGAGGCGCTGAGCCAGCTCAACTCCATCATCGGACAGAACATCCGCTATGTGGTGCAGGGTGCCAGCTCCTCGGCCGTGGGCCTGGCACTGCAGGAAGCCATCGAAAAGCACAACAGCCGCAACCCCGGCAAGGAAATCATCTACCTGAACTATGCGGCCCAGGCACCGCAGATGACCAATGCCAGGTGCAGCTACTGGCACTTCCGCACCGATGCGAATTCGGACATGAAGGTGGCCGCGCTGACCTCCTATCTGGCCGGGCAAAAGCAGGTGAAGCAGGTCTTTCTGCTCAACCCCAACTATGCCTATGGCCAGGAAGTCTCGCGCGCCACACGCAGCATGCTGGCGGCCAAGCGCCCCGACCTGAAAATCGTGGGCGATGACTTCCACCCGCTGGGCCAGGTCAAGGATTACTCCCCCTATATCGCCAAGATCAAGCAATCCGAGGCCGATGCCGTCATCACTGCGGACTTCGGTGCCGATCTGGCGCTGATCGTGCGGGCCGCACGCGAAGCTGGCTTGAGCACGGACTTCTATACCCTCAACGGCAACAACTTCGGCGTGCCCAGCGCCATGGGGGCAGCAGGGCAAGGCAGGGTCAAGCTGATCTCGGCCTTCAGCCCCAACTCTGAGCCACTGGCAAGCAACCCGCTGCTGCCGGGCTTCAAGCGCCAGTTCAACGAGGACTTCATCAACGGCCTGGGCCACAACGCCATGCTGATGCTGGCCCAGGCCATTCGCGAGGCCAAGTCCGTGGAACCTGCCGCCGTCGCGGCCAGGATGTCGGGCATGCGCTTCGAGGGCATCAACGGCCCCGTGGAAATGCGCAAGAGCGACCACCAGGCCCAGCAACCCATCCATGTGCTGAGCTGGGAAAAAGTGGACGGCAAGGCCGTGGTGCATGACCAGGAAGGAACGGGCCTGGGATGGAAGCCCGTGAGCACGGTTTCCGCACAGGCGGCCAGCCTGGACACCAGCTGCAAGATGAAGCGGCCATCCTGAACCCGCACCCTGGCGGCCCCTGACCGCCAGTTGCGCATGACATAGAAATCACAAAGCCCTGCGCCCTGCTGCGGGCAGGGCCACATAGCAAGGAAGAGACATCATGACTGGCATCCATCCCCATAACCAGGCTCCGGAGCTCAAGGACTACAACGTCTACACCAGCGACCCGGTGCTGCAGCGTGCCGTGACACGCGGCGGCGCACAGTGGCGCGACCCGGAGCTGCAACGCCAGGGCGCGGAATACGGCGCCGAAGCCACGCTGCGCGCCGCAGAAGAAGCCAATCACTTCGAGCCCGAACTGCACACGCATTCTCCCTCGGGCGACCGTATCGACCAGGTGCGCTTTCACCCCGCATGGCACCAGATGATGACGATTGCACGGCGCAACGGCATCTCCAACCTGCCCTTCACCGACAAGCGGCCAACGGCCTGGGCCGCCTATGGCGCATCGCTATTCATGCACAGCCAGATCGAGTCCGGCTCGACCTGCCCGACGACCATGACCAAGGCCAGCATTCCGCTGGTGCGCATCAACCCGCAACTCAATGCGGTGCTGGGGCCGCTGCTGGAATCCACTGACTACGACGCGCGCGACATCCCCGCCGAGGGCAAGCGTTCCATCACCGTGGGCATGGGCATGACGGAGCGCCAGGGCGGCAGCGATGTGCGCAGCAACACCACACGTGCCGTGGCCCTGAACCCATCGGGCAGCAGCGGCCCCTGGGGCGAGGAATACCTGATCACCGGCCACAAGTGGTTCTTCTCGGCCCCCATGTGCGACGGGCATCTGGTGCTGGCCAAGACCGAGGAGCGCGGCCCCACCTGCTTTTTCGTGCCACGCTGGCGGCCCGACGGCAGCAAGAACGCCATTCATATCCAGCGCCTCAAGGACAAGGTGGGCAACCGCTCCAACAGCAGCAGCGAAGTGGAGTTCGGCAACGCCTGGGGCGTTCTCATAGGCCAGGAAGGCCGGGGCATTTCCACCATCATCGAAATGGCCACCTACACCCGCCTGGACTGTGCGCTGTCCAGTGCAGGCTTCATGCGCCAGGCCCTGGTCCAGGCCCTGCACTACACGCACAACCGCCATGCCTTCGGCCTGCCCCTTGTAGAGCAGCCGGTGATGACCGGCCTGCTGGCCGATATGGCATTGGAATCCGAAGCCGCCACCTGGCTGGCCATGGATCTGGCTGCACGCTTTGGCTCCGAAGACGCCCTGGATCAGGCCTGGCGCCGCATCGTCACGCCTGCCGCCAAGTTCTGGAACTGCAAGCGTGCCGTGGGCTACACAGGCGAAGCCATGGAAGTCTTCGGCGGCAACGGCTATGTGGAGACCGGCCCCATGGGGCGCTTGTTCCGCGAAGCACCCGTCAACTCCATCTGGGAGGGGTCGGGCAACGTCATGTGCCTGGATGTGCTGCGCGCCATTGCCCGCAACCCGGACGACGCCCATCTGCTGCTGGACCATCTGCGTGAAGTCGGTTCGGAGGAAGCCGTGCTGCGTGCGCAGGTGGACAAGCTGCGCGAGGCCGTCACCCTGCCCCCGCAGGAGCTGGAGCGCGAAGCTCGCCGCTTCACCCAGCGCCTGGCCACCACGGTGCAAGCCACGCTGATGCTGCAGCATGCGGGTAGCGACAGTGCCTCGGCCTTCATCGGCAGCCGCTTCGACCCGGACTGGGGCCCGGTGGCAGGTGTTGCCTGCGGCAGCAGCGACCCAGCCGCTCTGCTGCGCAATGCCTGGACAGGCTGAGGAGGACGCCAGCAATGATGAATTTCATTTCCCTGCTCGACCAGCAGGCACGCACGCGCCCCGAAAAACTGGCACTGCGCGCCGACGGCCAGGACTGGAGCTATGCCGCGCTGGCGCAGGCCGGCCGCCAAGCCGCCACCGTGCTTTATGAGCAAGGCGTGCGCCAGGGCGACAAGCTAGGCCTGCTGTGCTTCAACACCCCGGGCTTTGTGTTTGCGCTGCTTGGCGCCTGGCGGCTGGGCGCGGTCGTCGTGCCCATCAACCACAAGCTGCAGGCCCCGGAAGTCAGCTACATACTGCGCCACTCGGGTGCCCGCCTATGTCTGGTGGATGGTGCGCGCGCTTCGCTGATCACCGCCATCCAGGCCGAACCACAGCCACTGGCCGACATGCAGTGGCTGAGCACAGCTTCTGCCACCGAAGGCCTGGACTGCTTCGATGAGCTGCTGGCGCAGGCTGCGCCCTGCGGCGACGAACATGGCCGACCTGCGCCACACGCTCTGGCCGAGATTCTCTACACCTCCGGCACCACGGGCCAGCCCAAGGGCTGCCTGCACAGCCATGCCAATGTCTTCCATGCCGCCCTGTGTGCAGCGGCGGCCACCTCGCTGTCGCCCACGGAGCGCACGCTGATCGCCATGCCCATCTGGCACTCGTCTCCACTGAACAACTGGTTCCTGGGCACCTTGCTCATGGGCGGCACCGCCGTGCTGATGCGCGAATATGCGCCCAGGGAGTTTCTGGAGACGCTGGCGCAGGAACGCATCAGCTTCACCTTTGGCGCACCGATTGCCTTTCTGGCTCCGCTGGCCGTGGTGCCCGATGTGGCCAGCTACGACTTCAGCGCCATGCGATTGTGGGCCTACGGCGGTGGCCCTCTGGGCGCAGACATGGCACGCAAGCTGGCTCAGGTCTATCGCAGCGACCGCTTCATGCAGGTCTATGGCATGACCGAATCGGGCCCTCTGGGCACCGTGCTCTACCCCGAAGAAGCCGTGGCCAAGGCAGGCTCCATAGGTCGCTGCGCCATACCCGGCGTTGAACTGGAAGTGCGCCGTCAGGACGGCAGCCTGTGCAGCCCCGGCGAAGTGGGCGAGATCTGCCTGCGCTCTGCGGCCATGATGCAAGGCTATCTGGACAACCGCGAGGCCACGGCAGCCGTGCTGGACGACCAGGGCTGGTATCGCAGCGGCGACCTGGCGCGCGTGGACGAGGACGGCTATCTCTACATCGTGGACAGACTCAAGGACATGATCATCACCGGCGGCGAGAACGTCTACTCCAAGGAAGTGGAAGACGTGCTCTGCACCCACCCCGATGTGCAGGACGTGGCCGTCATCGGCCGCCCTCATCCCGAATGGGGCGAGACCGTGGTGGCAGTGCTGACCCTCAAGCCCGGCAAGACGCCGGACCATGAGGATCTGCGCCAGTTCATGGAGAGCAGGCTGGCTCGCTACAAGATTCCGCGCATCTTTGAAGTCCGTGACGCACTGCCACGCACCGCGACCGGCAAGCTGCTCAAGCACATGCTGCGCGGCAGCACGACCAGCCACTGAGGTCAAAGGCAGGCGGCGCTTTTCGTCGGGGCCGACGATGCATGCGCCGCAGCTGGGTAACACGGATGACATGGACGGGTCTTTGCAATCCGCTATAAGCAGTGATATGCAACTGAACCACGACCTGCTGACGGAGCGCCCAGCGCGCCAAGTCTCCCTCTCGGGAGCCTCCAATTTCCGTGATCTGGGCGGATATCGGGGCCTGGACGGCCGCCGCCTGCAATGGGGCAAGCTGTACCGCTCCGCCCATCTGGCGCATCTGACGCAGCAGGATCTGGAACAGCTGCAAAAGCTGGGCATCCACCGCAGCGCGGACTTTCGCGGAGAAGGCGAAAGCGCGCATCTCTCCTATGACTGGCCCAGGATCGAACGCCATGCCCTGGTCGTCGAGCCCACGGTAGTGCAGCGCGCCCAGTCCATGATGGAGCAGGGCCGCAACCTCAGCAGCCGCGATACCGAGGAGCTGATGCATGACACCTACCGCAGCTTTGTGAACGTGTACGGCAATCGCTTTGCACAGTTCCTCGCGCTGCTGCAGCTCAGCGATGCGCCGCTGGTCTTTCACTGCACGGCCGGCAAGGACCGCACGGGCTGGGCCGCTGCCCTGCTGCTGACGGCGCTGGGTGTGGACGAGGAGCAGATAATGGAAGACTATCTGCTGACCAATCAATACTTCAGACGCCCCGCCCAGATGTACGGCCAGCTGTCCGAAGAGGCTCTGGACGCGCTGTGGCGCGTGCAGCCGTCCTACCTGATGGCCTCGGTCGATGTGGTGCGCGCCCAGCATGGCAGCGTGGACCGCTATCTGACCCAGGTTCTGGGTATAGACGGTGCTGCACGCGAGCGGCTGGCCGAGCTGTATCTGGAGACCTGATCAAATTTGATAGCTGCCAATGCTTGTCCTGAATTGGTTTCATACCAATTTCAGGCATAACAAGCTGTTACGGCAGGGTATCTTCGGCCCGCTACCATGAGCCATAAGCCGCAATGGATGCGGACAAGGAAATGCAGATGCGCAAATGGCTCACCCTGGCCGCAGCAGCCGCCACGCTGACGCTGACGGCCTGCTCCGGCACCATGCCGGCCTCCTCCAGCTCCAGCGGAGCCGGCAGCGTGGAAATCTTTGGCACGGTGGACACAGGCGTCAGCCGCACCTGGTAAGCCCCGCCGCAGGCACAAAAAAGCCCGCCGTGCTCCATGCACGGCGGGCTTTTGTTTTTACCGCGTAATTAACGGCTGACGTTGGCGTCGGCCACGGTCAGCGCCGTCATGTTCACGATACGGCGTACCGTGGTGCTGGGAGTCAGCACATGCACGGGCTTGGCCGCACCCAGCAGCACCGGGCCCACGGCAATGCCGCCGCCGGCAGCCTGCTTGAGCAGGTTGTAGCTGATGTTGGCGGCGTCGATGTTGGGCGACACCAGCAGGTTGGCATCACCCAGCAGCGTGCTGTTGGGCATGAGCTTGGCGCGGGCCTTGCCGTCCAGGGCCACATCGCCGTGCATTTCGCCATCCACTTCCAGCCAGGGCGCCTGCTCGCGCAGCAGCTCCAGGGTCTGACGCATCTTGACGGCGCTGGGCTGGTTGCTGGAGCCGAAGTTGGAGTGGCTCAGCAGCGCAGCCTTGGGCTTGATGCCGAAGCGCATCATTTCCTCGGCGGCCATGATGGTGATCTCGGCCAGTTGCTCGGCCGTGGGGTCGTAGTTGACGTGGGTGTCCACCAGGAACACCTGGCGCTCGGGCAGCAGCAGGCCGTTCATGCAGGCATAGGTGGCCACGCCGCTGCGCTTGCCGATGACCTGATCGATATAGTTCAGGTGCACATTGGTGTTGTTCCAGGTGCCGCAGATCAGGCCGTCGACCTCGCCCTTGTGCAGCAGCATGGAGCCGATCAGCGTCAGGCGGCGGCGCATTTCGATCTTGGCGATGGGCGCGGTGATGCCCTTGCGCTCCGTCATGCGGTGATAGCTCTGCCAGAAGTCGCGGTAGCGCTCGTCATGCTCGACGTTGACCACGTCGTAGTCGGCGCCTTCCTTCATGCGCAGGCCGAACTTCTCGATGCGCTGGGCAATGATGGCGGGGCGGCCGATCAGTGTCGGGCGGGCAATGCGTTCGTCCACCACGATCTGGGCAGCGCGCAGGATGCGCTCTTCCTCGCCCTCAGCATAGGCCACGCGCTTCTTGGTGGCCTTCTTGGCGGCGTGCACGATGGGCTTCATCATGGTGCCGGAGGCGTAGACAAAGGTCTTCAGATGCTCGCGATAGGCATCCATGTCCTGGATGGGGCGCTTGGCCACACCGGCTTCGGCCGCAGCCTGGGCCACGGCGGGCGCCACGATCAGCATCAGGCGCGGATCGAAGGGCTTGGGAATCAGGTACTCGGGGCCGAAGCTCAGCACCTCGCCCACATAGGCGGCTGCCACTTCTTCGGACTGCTCGGCCTGGGCCAGCGCGGCAATCGCATGCACGCAGGCGATCTCCATCGAGGTGGTGATGGTGGTCGCACCGCAGTCCAGCGCGCCACGGAAGATGTAGGGGAAGCACAGGACGTTGTTGACCTGGTTGGGGTAGTCCGTGCGGCCCGTGGCGATGATGGCGTCGTCGCGCACCGCCTTCACATCTTCAGGAATGATTTCCGGGTTGGGGTTGGCCAGCGCGAAGATGATGGGCCTGGCCGCCATCTTCTTGACCATGTCCTGCTTGAGCACGTTGCCGGCGGACAGGCCCAGGAAGGCGTCGGCGCCCTCGATCACCTCACCCAGCGTGCGCAGCTCGGTCTTCTGGGCAAACAGCGCCTTGTCCGGATCCATCAGCTCGGTACGGCCCTCATAGACCACGCCGGCAATGTCGGTCACGAACACGTTCTCGCGCTTCAGACCCACTTCCAGCAGCAGGTTCAGGCAGGCCAGAGCCGCGGCGCCGGCGCCCGAAGCCACCAGCTTGACCTCTTCGATCTTCTTGCCCGCGACCTTGAGCGCGTTGACCATGGCCGCTGCCACGGTGATGGCCGTGCCGTGCTGGTCGTCGTGGAAGACGGGAATGTTCATGCGCTTGCGCAGCTCGCGCTCCACGAAAAAGCACTCGGGCGCCTTGATGTCTTCAAGGTTGATGGCGCCGAAGGTGGGCTCCAGCGCAGCAATCACGTCGACCAGCTTTTGCGGATCCTTCTCGTCGATCTCGATATCGAACACATCGACGCCGGCGAACTTCTTGAACAGTACGCCCTTGCCCTCCATCACGGGCTTGGAGGCCAGCGCACCGATGTCGCCCAGGCCCAGCACTGCCGTGCCGTTGGAGATCACGCCCACCAGGTTGCCGCGGCTGGTGTATTTGAAGGCCGCAGCGGGGTCCTTGACGATTTCCTCGCAGGGCGCAGCCACGCCGGGTGAGTAGGCCAGGGCCAGATCATGCTGATTGGCCATGGGCTTGGTTGCCGTGATGGCCACCTTGCCGGGCTTGGGGAACTCGTGATACTCCAGTGCCGCCTGACGCAGCAACGCACGTTTATCAATCGAGGTAATGGGCTTGGTGTCGGACATCAGCGGTCTCCAGCTCGCAAAGTAAGTCATCCGCAGTAAGGACTCTCTATGGGCACACAGCCCGGCCCCTGCGCTCCTGCGGACGATGAAATCGGATTTTGGATTGTAGGCCGAGTGCTATCAAAAAAAGAGGGGGTGCAGCTCGGCGTTTAAGGTCAAACAGCCATGACTGTTCAATAACAATGCAAACAAAATCATAACATTATGCGAAAAATGCATAACACATGGAGATTTTGCACCTCAGGGCGTGCAGGCATCGTCGCGATAGAGCTCGGCATAAGGCACGCCATCGAAATGCAGCTTCCGGCTGTCCTGCAAATGCGGCATCGCCGTGCTGACGTCGTATCCCTGAGCTGCAATCAATATCTCGGGCGCCAGAGTCGTGCTGTGTGCCATAGGACTTTCAGAGATCGCCACCTCTTCACTCCCTTGCAGACCCCTCATTGCCTCGTTCGTCCAATATGCCAGTGGCACCTCCAGCACTGACTGATCATTGCCCTGGCGAGGGCTGTCCACACAAGGAGGAACTCCAAGGCCATGATCAGACACGTAAAGCAGCGCGCTGGGCGCGTCAGACGCTTCATCCAGCATGCGAATCCAGTCGGCCAGCAGGTCCGAGGTATAGCGAATCGAGTTATCGTATGAATCTGCGCCCTCATAGCGGGAACGAGGGTAGCGCTGGGAGATATCGGGATGACTGCCATAGGTATGAAGAACCACTAGCTTATGTGACGCGTCATCCGCCAGCGACTTCTCCAGCCAAGTCGTCATCACTTCGTCATGTGCCCCATTGCCCACCTTGGCATAGACATCCGCAGAGCGACGCAATATCTGCGAGTACATATCCTCGCTCTTGTCATTGAATCTGGAGTTGGAAAAGACAAAGGTCTTGTAGCCAGCATGCCGAGCCAAATCCAGGAACGAAGGCGAGGCATTTTTCTGGCTGTCGAAAGCAGACTGCCCCGTCAAAATATAGGGCAGTGCCTTTGCCGTGTTGAAGCCATGAGCCATGACCTTGTAGGTCCGCAAACCGGAAACCTGCCTCAGTGACTGATTGGTATCGTCTTCCTGATAGCCCAATAGTGACCAGCGATGGCTGCTGGCACTCTCACCAATAATCACCACCAAGGTGTTCGCCTGAGATGCACTTGGCCTGGCAGGCAATGTCGGCTGATAGAAAACCTCTTTTTCCAGATCGCCATAACGCACTGCAGCCTTGGCCATATGCATGGGGTAGATATGACGCAGTTTATGCACATAGTCATTGACGGTGAACTGCTGAGTCATGCCAAAGGCAAAAAAACTGGTCCAGAGCAATCCTATGCCCAGCAGTATTCTTTTCTCCCATTTCTGAAATGGAGCTGCTCCAGCCTTGCAGTTTTTAAAGAGAAAGTAGCCACAGCCGAAACTTGCTACCAGCCAGCACAGCACGACAAGAATCATCTGGCGATTGATGGAGTTCAGGAACTCGGCAGCCTCATGAGCTTCGGTGCGCAGCACCGTGGCAAGGGAAAACTCATCGATCATGTTTCCCAAAAACTGGGCATGAAAAATATTCGCAGCGCCGATAAAAATCAGAAGTGGAATACAGATCGCCAGAGACTTTCGGGACAGCGCCAAAGGATAGAAGAACAGCGCGGCCAACAGCGTGTAGCCCACTTCTTTTCCATATGAGCGAATGAGAAACGGAGGTGAAAAAAGCAATATCCAGGCGATTAGAGAGCCCAGTCTCATTGCAAAGGAAGATATATTCATATTTCGTGACAGATTTGTGACGATTGTATGAAATACTTCTTTTGTTAAATAGCCGCCCAAGCAGCGCTCACCACTGACTTTCTAGGACTTGACCCGCAGGGCTATGATTCGCGGCTTCTCTTCTCGACCGAAAGTCCGCCCATGCTGCCCCGCCACAACGACCCGATTGCCGCCATTGCCACCGCTCCGGGGCGTGGTGCCGTGGGCATTGTTCGGGTCTCCGGCAAAGGCATTGCTGCGCTGGTACGGACGCTTTGCGGCAAGGCGCTGAAACCGCGCGAAGCGACTTATCTGCCTTTCAGGGATGCGGGCGGCTCGCCCATAGACCATGGCCTGGCCATCTACTTTCCCGGCCCGCACAGCTACACGGGCGAGGATGTGCTGGAACTGCAGGCCCATGGCGGCCCCGTGGTGCTGCAGCTGCTGCTGGCACGCTGTCTGGAAGCAGCACAGAGCGCCAATGAAGACGGCAAGCCGGTGCTGACTGGGCTGCGCCTGGCCCAGCCCGGCGAGTTCACCGAGCGTGCTTTTCTCAACGACAAGATCGACCTGGCCCAGGCCGAGGCGATTGCCGACCTCATCGATGCCAGCACCGAAGCCGCCGCACGCAGTGCCAGCCGTTCGCTGTCGGGCGCCTTCTCGCAGGAAATCCATGTGCTGCGCGATGCCCTGGTGCATCTGCGCATGCTGGTGGAGGCCACACTGGACTTCCCCGAGGAGGAAATCGACTTTCTGCAGAAGGCCGATGCCTTTGGCCAGCTGGAGCGCCTGCGCCACCAGGTCACTGCCGTGCTGGCACGCGCCCACCAGGGCGCGCTGCTGCGCGAAGGCATCAAGGTGGTGATTGCCGGCCAGCCCAATGCGGGAAAAAGCTCGCTGCTCAACGCGCTGGCGGGGGCCGAGCTGGCCATTGTCACCCCCATTGCCGGAACCACGCGCGACAAGGTGCAGCAGACGATTCAGATCGAGGGCGTGCCCCTGCATGTGATCGACACCGCAGGCCTGCGTGACAGCGATGACGAGGTGGAGCGCATCGGCATTGCACGCGCCTGGGACGAGATTGCAGCAGCCGATGCCGTGCTCTTCCTGCACGACCTGACCCGCGTGGAACAGGCCGACTATGCGGCAGCCGATGCCGATATCGCCCGCACCCTGCAGGACAAGCTGCCCGCGCAGGTACCGGTCATCCATGTCTGGAACAAGACCGATATGGCGGCTGCCGACGTGCAGTCCCGCCACACCGCCCAGCTGAATACCGAGCAGATCGCCTTGTCGGCCCGTACCGGCGATGGCCTGGATGCGCTGCGCAAGCGCCTGCTGGAAGTGGCGGGCTGGCAATCCGCCCCCGAAGGCCTGTACTTGGCCCGCGCCCGCCATGTGGAAGCCCTGCAGGCCGTGGATGCCCATCTGGAGATGGCCGACGAGCAACTGGCCGCTCAATCCGCCCATCTGGACCTGCTGGCCGAGGAGCTGCGCCTGGCCCAGCTGTCGCTGAACTCTATTACCGGCGAATTCAGCTCCGACGACCTGCTGGGGGTGATCTTCTCCAGCTTCTGCATTGGCAAATAACTCTGGTGTTCCGTCAGCAGAAATAGTGGTCCGACACCCACTCAAAAAGGACTTTTATGGCACGGATGTGGATGGTACGAGGCGAAGGCGGCAGTCTGTACGATGCTTTCCGAGAGCAAGGCGTGGTCGCCGTCGGCTGGAGTCAGTTGGCGCCACATGCCAAGCCTGGAGTTGACCGAAAGCAGTTAATTGCACTCTTTCAATCCATGGAGCCGCAGTCCAAGCAAGGCAGCGTGATATCGGGCGCTTCACAGGTCTGGCGTTTCGTCAATGAAATCCAAGACGGCGACTGGATCATTACTTACTCACCAGCCAACCGCCTCTACTCGATCGGCAAAGTTATGGGGCCATCCGAGCACCGCCCAGAATCGGCCGAGCAGGGCTTGTCTTTGGTGCGCAAGGTTCAGTGGCAAATGCAAGAACTCGCACGCGACAGTCTTAGCGCCAGTACAAAAAACAGCCTGGGCTCAACCCTGACTCTGTTTGAAGTCCCGTCCAGCGCAGCAAACGAAATACAAGCCGCACTAAAGGGCAAGCCAGCCCCAATACAGGCATACGAAGTAGAAGAAGAAACAATTGACCCACTGAGTGGCATTGAGGAACGTGCGCGAGAGCAGATCAAGGACCTCATCGTCAATCTGAGCTGGAAAGAGATGCAAGAGGTCGTCGCAGGCATCCTGCGAGCCATGGGCTACAAGACACAGGTGTCGCCAGACGGAGCAGACCGGGGCAAAGACATTGTTGCATCGCCCGATGGTTTTGGCTTTGAACACCCTCGCATCGTCGTTGAGGTCAAACACCGCAAGGAGCAGATGGGTAGCCAGGATATCCGCAGCTTCCTCGGTGGCCGACACAAGGATGACCGGGGTCTGTATGTAAGCACAGGCGGCTTTACCAAGGATGCACTGTACGAAGCAGATCGTGCCTCCATCCCATTGGCGATGTGGACACTAGAGCATGTAGTCCGTGCATTAATCGAGCACTACGATGCCACCGATGCCGAGACCAAGCGCCTCATTCCACTAAAGCGACTGTATTGGCCTGCATAGATCTTTGATCAGACGGCGCATCAACATCGTTGGCAACCAACGAAATCTGCCCTTATTCGTCCCATAAAAAAACGCCACCTTTTCAGGTGGCGTTTTTGTTGGCGCTGGCGCCGTGCTTACTTGCCTTCGGCAGCCTTGCCGAACTTCGGCAGGTTGAACTGAGGCGGCACGCCCATGCGCTTGTTGATGATCCACTGCTGAGCGATCGACAGAATGTTGTTCGTCAGCCAGTACAGCACCAGACCCGAGGGGAAGAAGAAGAACATCACGCTGAACATCAGCGGCATGATCCACATCATCTTGGCCTGCATGGGGTCAGGAGGAGCGGGATTCAGGGCGGTCTGCAGCAGCGAGGACAGAGTCATCAGCAGCGGCAGGATGAAGAAGGGATCCGGCACCGAAAGGTCATGAATCCAGCCAATCCAGGGCGCGTTGCGAATTTCCACGCTGGACTGCAGCACCCAGTACAGAGCCATGAAGACAGGGATCTGAATGACGATGGGCAGGCAGCCGCCCATGGGGTTGACCTTCTCCTCGCGGTAGATGCGCATCATCTCCTGCTGCATCTGCTGGGGCTTGTCCTTCAGACGCTCACGCATTTCCTGAATGCGGGGGTTGATGGCCTTCATCTTGGCCATCGAGGAGTAAGCCTTGGCGTTGAGCCAGTAGAAGGCAATCTTCAGCAGCACCACCAGGGCCACGATGGACCAGCCCCAGTTGCCGATGAACTTGTGCAGCTCGGACAGCAGCCAGTACAGCGGCTTGGCCAGAATCGTCAGCCAGCCATAGTCCTTGACCAGTTCCAGACCGGGCGAGAGCTTTTCCAGCATGGGCTCGACCTGAGGGCCGGAGAACAGGCGCGAGCTCACGGTCTTGGTCTGGCCGGGCTCCACGGTGCCCACGGGCGTGATCATGCCCACGGCGTAGAGGTTGTCACCCACCTTGCGCACGAAGTTGTCACGCTGGATGCCGTCGGCCAGCAGCCAGGCGCTGGCGAAGTAGTGCTGCACCATGGCCACATAGCCATTGGAGGATGCCTTGTCGACTTCGGCCTTGCCGTTCTCGATGTCCTTGAACTCGACCTTGTGGTACTTCTTGGCTTCGGTATAGACGGCCGGGCCAGTGAAGGTGGAGTAGAACGTGGACTCATGCTCGGGCTTGTTGCCGTCGCGCACCAGCTGCATGTACAGCTGAGGGTTCACGGCGGCAGAGCCGGTGTTGACCACATCGTGCTGCACATCGACGGCATAGGAGCCGCGCTTGAGCGTGAAGGTCTTGACCAGCTTCACGCCACCCTGGTCGGCCGACTCGAAGCGCACTTGCACGCTGTCCTGACCGTCCTTGAGCTCGCGCTCGCCGGGCATCACGGTCATGGGAGTCTTGTGCGTGGGGAAGTTGCCGCCGATCAGGCCGGTCTGACCCAGATACACACGCTTGGCGTTTTCCTCGAACACCTGCATGAGCTTTTTGTCATCCACGGTGTCGGAGTACTTGAGCAGCTCGGAAGCTTTCAGCGTGCCACCTTCGCTGTCGAAGGTCAGACGCATCACATCGCTGCCCACGATCACGTCCTGACGGGGCGTCACGGCTGCTGCGGGCTGCGCCGCGGCATTGGCGGCACCGGGCACATCGCCGGCAGAAGCTGCTGCTGCGGGCTGGGGCACGCTGACGTCAGCAGGCTTGACATCGGCCGCAGCAGGCGCGCTGACCGTCTGCGGCGATGGGAAGAAGGTGGGCTTTTTGCCGTTATGGATTTGCCACTTGTCCCAGAGCAAAACCATGGAAAAGCCAAATATCACCCACAGTATGGTGCGGCGAATATCGTTCATGAAGACTTCTTAGGTGAGGAAGGTTGGGTGGTCGCGGAAGAGTCCGAGGCATCGTCCAGAAAGGAAAACAGCCTGGGCTTTTGCTGTGGCACGGGATCATGCCCTCCGTCACACCACGGATGACAACGCGCCAGCCGGCGCACCGTCAGATAAGAGCCTACCGCAGCGCCGTGTTGCTCCAGCGCTTGAAGGGAATAGGCCGAGCAGGTCGGCTCGAAGCGACAGGCCGAGCCCAGCCAGGGACTGAGCAGCAGCCTGTAGCCACGCACTACAGCCATGAGCAGTCGCTGCATCATGGCTGGTTCTCCGGCTGATTTGCTATTAAATCAGTAGCTTCTTGCGCTTTACCATCAATGGCTTGAGGTGAATTCTTCTTCAAATTCACCTCCGCCTCGGCGGTCTGACGGGCCTGCGTCAGGCGGCGCGCCCCGGTCGCAAAAAGCTGTTGCAGTTCCTTGCGGACCGCTGCCTTGAGCTGATCCGAAGTTGCACTGACGAATTGCTTACGGTCAAACCCCGAGCGCAGGCGCACCACATAGGAAGCACACAGCAGGGCATCCTCGTAATCCGAGGACACCGCGTAGATCTGGCGCTTGATGGTGTGGCGCGTGACCGAGCGGCGTGCCCAGCGCTTGGGCACCATGGCACCCAGCCAGGCCTGCTTGCGCACGGCACCAATGCCAAACAGGGCCTGCGGATCGTTCGATCCGGGCCCTGTCCTGGGGTTGGCAACCATGTCGGGAACCTCGGCCACCAGCTCCATGCGATGCAGGGCGAAGTGCGGGGTACGGGCAATCGTGCCCGCGGACATGGTGGCCTGGAATTGCGGACGCGTTTTCAGCCTTTGCATAGGAGAGCCTCCGTTCAGAGGCCTTCAGCGCAGCGAATGAGCAGACCGCTAGCCAACGCCGGCCTTAGACGGCCAGACGCTTGCGGCCCTTGGCGCGACGTGCGTTGATCACGGCACGGCCACCCTTGGTCTTCATGCGGACCAGGAAACCGTGGGTACGGGCGCGGCGGATCTTGGAAGGTTGGTAAGTACGTTTCATGTTGGTTCCTTGAGAAGGTTCAGTATTTGCGTCGGCAAGGCGCCATGTCTGCGCCCGACCATTCCGGTTTTGCGCCGCACACTGTCACCGCCAAACCCGATATTTTTTCACATGCCGTGCATGTCATCGGACCAGAAGGCAACAAACGGAACAAAGCACCCGCCACAGCGCCTAAAGCAACTGGGCGCGCGCGCACAAAAAAGGCGCCCGGCTCATATCACCCTGAACACATTCAGGGAAACCGGGGATTATCACAGCGTTGGGCCTTTGATGCAATGACCCTTGAATTTGCTAAGGACTCACGGGGTATCCCGTCAAGCACCTGCGCGGCCCAGAGATTCTTTACAAACAGCAGGCGGCCAATCTATTAGGATGTGCAGCCTATAACGCACCGGAGTCGGGGACAGCCTTCTGATATTTTGTGGATAACTTCCGCAAAAGCTACAATACCAACCCCGCAACTGTTCCTCCTATCCACAATTAGACTTTTGACAATGACAGAGGAACCAACCAATGATGCAGGCCAGGCCCTGTGGCAGGTCTGCGTTGAGCAACTGGGTCAGGAGCTGCCAGAGCAGCAATTCAACACCTGGATCAAGCCGCTGACGGCACTCGTTGCAGAAGATTTTTCCAAGGTCACCGTCTATGTGGCCAACCGCTTCAAGCTGGACTGGATCCGTGCCCAGTATGCGGGCCGCATCTCGGCCATGCTGGAGTCGCTCTACGGCCAACCCGTCACTCTTGAGTTAGCACTTGCTCAGCGGGAAAGCGTTGTTCGTACTTATGTGCGCCCTCCTTCATCGACTCAGCAGGCTGCACCGCAAACGCACAATGTCGCCGTGCCTACCGTCACCAGCGAAGAGGCCAGCGCACCGGTTTTCCGCACCCGATTGAACCCGGCTCTCACCTTCGAGACGCTGGTCGAAGGTACGGCCAACCGCATGGCGCGCTCGGCCGCCATGCATGTGGCAGGCTCGCCCGGTCATCTCTACAACCCGCTGTTCATCTATGGCGGTGTCGGTCTCGGTAAGACCCACCTGGTGCATGCTGTGGGTAACCAGCTGCTCAAGGACAAGCCCGACGCCAAGATTCTCTACATCCACGCCGAGCAGTTCGTCTCGGATGTGGTCAAGGCCTACCAGCGCCGCACCTTCGACGAGTTCAAGGAACGCTACCACTCGCTCGACCTGCTGCTGATCGACGATGTGCAGTTCTTCGCCAACAAGGACCGTACGCAGGAAGAATTCTTCAATGCATTCGAGGCCCTGCTGGCCAAGAAGAGCCATATCGTGATGACGTCCGACACCTACCCCAAGGGTCTGGCCAATATTCACGAGCGCCTGGTCTCGCGCTTCGACTCAGGCCTGACGGTGGCCATCGAGCCGCCCGAGCTGGAAATGCGCGTGGCGATTCTGATCAACAAGGCCCGTGCCGAGAACGCCGACATGCCCGAGGAAGTTGCCTTCTTCGTGGCCAAGAACGTGCGCTCCAACGTGCGTGAGCTCGAAGGCGCGCTGCGCAAGATCCTGGCCTATTCGCGCTTCAACCAGAAGGAAGTGTCGATCCAGCTGGCCCGCGAGGCGCTGCGCGACCTGCTCAGTATTCAGAACCGCCAGATTTCTGTGGAAAACATCCAGAAGACGGTGGCCGACTACTACAAGATCAAGGTGGCCGACATGTACAGCAAGAAGCGCCCGGCCAGCATTGCCCGGCCGCGCCAGATTGCCATGTACCTGGCCAAGGAGCTGACGCAAAAAAGCCTGCCCGAGATCGGCGAGCTGTTCGGCGGCCGCGATCACACCACGGTGCTGCACGCCGTACGCAAGATTGCGGGCGAGCGCCAGACCAACACCGAGTTGAACCAGCAGCTGCATGTGCTGGAACAAACACTCAAGGGTTAAGAGCGTGTTCACGATCTGCTCGCGCCGACGTAGAGATCATGACCACGCTCTGAAAAACTCCCCCATGAATGTCACTCACACAGGGCAAAATGGGGAATTCACGCGGCATGAGGGAGCGTCCGCCCTGCCCTGCGGATGCCGCCGCGTCAAAACAAATGCGCACTTAAATCACTGAGGTTGACATGATCGTCCTGAAAGCCACACAAGACAAAGTTCTCGCGGTCCTGCAATCGGTGGCCGGCATTGTCGAGCGCCGCCACACGCTGCCCATTCTGGCCAATGTGCTGATCAAGAAGACCGGCAATGCACTGCAGCTGACAACCAGCGATCTGGAAATCCAGATCCGCACCACGGCCGAGCTGGGCGGCGACGCCGGCGACTTCACCACCACCATCGGTGCCCGCAAGCTGATCGACATCCTGAAGACCATGCCCGGCGACCAGACCGTGAGCCTGGAGACGCAGCAGTCCAAGATGATTCTGAAAGGCGGCAAGAGCCGCTTCACGCTGCAGACCCTGCCCGCCGAAGACTTCCCGCTGGTGCAGGAATCGGCCGCCTTCGGCCCCGCCTTCAGCGTGCCGCAGAAGGTGCTCAAGGACCTGCTGGGCCGGGTCTCCTTTGCCATGGCCGTGCAGGACATCCGCTACTACCTCAACGGCATTCTGTTCGTCGCCGAAGGCAACACCCTGAGCCTGGTGGCCACCGACGGCCACCGCCTGGCCTGGGCCAGCGCCACGCTGGACGTGGAAGTGCCCATCAAGCAGGAAGTGATTCTGCCGCGCAAGACCGTGCTGGAGCTGCAGCGCCTGCTGTCGGACGCCAGCGGCGAGAACCAGCCCGTCATCGAGATGCAGTTTGCCAACAACCAGGCCAAGTTCACCTTTGGCGGCATGGAGTTCGTGACCAAGCTGGTCGAGGGCAAGTTCCCCGACTACAACCGCGTCATCCCGCGCAACCACACCAACAGCGTGACCCTGGGCCGCGCCCCGCTGCTGGCATCGCTGCAGCGCACGGCCATCATGACCAGCGACAAGTTCAAGGGCGTGCGCCTGTCGGTCGAGCCTGGCACGCTGCGCGTGGCGTCCAACAACGCCGAGCAGGAAGAGGCCATGGACGAACTCGACATCGACTACGGTGGCGACACCATCGAGATCGGCTTCAACGTGACCTATCTGATCGACGTGCTCACCAATATGAGCCAGGACATGGTCAAGATCGATCTGCAGGACGGCAACAGCTCGGCGCTGGTCACCATCCCCGAGAACGAAAGCTTCAAGTACGTCGTGATGCCCATGCGCATCTGAGTGGACCGAACGCAGCCAGCCATTTCATTGCCTGAAATAACAGGAGCAGCTACCGCTCGTCCTGTAATGATTTCAGGCAAGTATTCATTTGAAAGTTATGCAGGTCAGGCGCCAACAGCTCCTGACCTTGTAGCAGCAAGGTAATTTCATGACCGAAGAGAACAAGCCAGACACCCAGACCGCAGCAGATGCAGGCGGCTATGGCGAAGGCGCAATCCAGATCCTGGAAGGCCTGGAAGCCGTGCGCAAGCGCCCAGGCATGTACATCGGTGACACCTCGGACGGCACCGGTCTGCACCACCTGGTCTTCGAGGTCGTGGACAACTCCATCGACGAAGCACTGGCCGGCTACTGCGACGACATTCTGGTCACCATCCATGCCGACGGCTCGCTGTCCGTCATCGACAACGGCCGCGGCATTCCCACCGGCGTGAAGATGGACGACAAGCACGAGCCCAAGCGCTCGGCTGCCGAAATCGCGCTGACCGAGCTGCACGCCGGCGGCAAGTTCAACCAGAACAGCTACAAGGTCTCGGGCGGCCTGCACGGCGTGGGCGTGTCCTGCGTGAACGCGCTGTCCGTCTGGCTCAAGCTCACCGTCAGCCGCGACGGCCGACGCCACGAGATCGACTTCTCGCGCGGCTTTGTGCAAAACCGCCTGATCGAAGTCGTGGACGGCGCCGAAGTCTCGCCCATGCGCGTGGTCGGCGCCAGCGACAAGCGCGGCACCAAGGTGCACTTTCTGCCCGACCAGGAAATCTTCAAGGAGAACTTCGAGTTCCGCTATGAAATCCTGGCCAAGCGCCTGCGCGAGCTGTCCTTCCTGAACAACGGCGTGCGCATCCGCTTGAAGGACGAGCGCGACGGCAAGGAAGACGACTTCTCGGGCGCCGGCGGCGTCAAGGGCTTTGTGCAGTTCATCAACGGCACCAAGAAGGTGCTGCACCCCACCACCTTCCATGCCAACGGCTCGCGCCCTGCAGAAACCTATGGCGGCATTCCCGGCACCGAAATCGGTGTCGAAGTCTCCATGCAGTGGAACGACAGCTATGCCGAGCAGGTGCTGTGCTTCACCAACAACATTCCCCAGCGTGATGGCGGCACCCACCTGACCGGCCTGCGCGCGGCCATGACCCGCGTGATCGGAAAATACATCGCCGACAACGAAATGGCCAAGAAGGCCAAGGTCGAAGTCTCCGGCGACGACATGCGCGAAGGCCTGTGCGCCGTGCTCAGCGTCAAGGTGCCCGAGCCCAAGTTCTCCAGCCAGACCAAGGACAAGCTGGTCAGCTCGGAAGTGCGCGCGCCCGTGGAAGACATCGTGGCCAAGAGCCTGACCGACTTCCTCGAAGAAAACCCCAACGACGCCAAGATCCTGTGCGGCAAGATCATCGAGGCGGCCCGCGCCCGTGAAGCCGCGCGCAAGGCCCGTGAAATGACGCGCCGCAAGGGCGTGCTCGACGGCATGGGCCTGCCCGGCAAGCTGGCCGACTGCCAGGAAAAAGATCCTGCGCTGTGCGAAATCTATATCGTCGAGGGTGACTCCGCCGGCGGCTCTGCCAAGCAGGGTCGCGACCGTAAATTCCAGGCCATCCTGCCGCTGCGCGGCAAGATCCTGAACGTGGAAAAGGCCCGCTACGAAAAGCTGCTGTCCAGCCAGGAAATCATCACCCTGATCACGGCCCTGGGCACCGGCATCGGCAAGGTCAGCGAAGACTCGGGCAAGAGCAGCAGCGACGACTACAACCCCGACAAGCTGCGCTACCACCGCATCATCATCATGACCGACGCGGACGTGGACGGCGCCCACATCCGAACTCTGCTGCTGACCTTCTTCTACCGCCAGATGCCCGACCTGGTCGAGCGCGGCCATATCTACATCGCCCAGCCGCCGCTGTACAAGGTCAAGAACGGCAAGGAAGAGCTCTACCTCAAGGACGGCCCGGCCCTCAACAAATACCTGCTCAAGATCGCGCTGAACCATGCCAGCGTGAACACCGGCGGCGACACTCCGCGCACCGTCGAAGGCGAAGAGCTGGCCAAGCTGGCCAACATGCACCTGGCCGCCGAAACCGTCATCGAGCGCCTGTCCAACTTCATGGATGCCGAGGCCCTGCGCGCCATTGCCGACGGCGTGCAGATCAAGCTCGACACCATTGAAGAAGCCCAGGAGTGCGCGCCGATTCTGGAAGCCAAGCTACGCGAGCTGACCACCACCGGCGTGCCCGCCGATGTGACGGCCGAGATCGACCCCAACAGCGAGCACCCCATCCTGCGCATCAGCCGCCATCACCACGGCAATATCAAGAGCTCCATCCTGACCCAGGAGTTCGTGCGCAGCCATGACTACGCCGCCCTGTCCGACGAAGCGCAGAACTTCGTCGGCCTGCTGGGCGAAGGCGCCAAGGTCACGCGCGGCGAAGGCGAGAAGGCCAAGACCGAAAAGGTCGGCGACTTCCGTCAGGCCATGGCCTGGCTGATCTCCGAAGCCGAGCGCACCACGGGTCGCCAGCGCTACAAGGGTCTGGGTGAAATGAACCCCGAGCAGCTCTGGGAAACCACCATGGACCCCAATGTCCGCAGCCTGCTGCAGGTCAAGATCGGCGACGCCATCGAAGCCGACCGCGTCTTCACCATGCTCATGGGTGACGAGGTCGAACCGCGCCGCAACTTCATCGAAGACAACGCGCTGCGGGCGGGGAATATCGACGTTTGATGTCCTTGTAGCGAGACCCATAAGGTGAGATTTTGAGAAGCATCTATTGAGATATTTATAGGATCTCACTTGGTAAGAGCTTTAATCTATCGATCGCTTGAACGAAAAAAGGCTACCAATCGGTAGCCTTTTTTCTGTTCCTTTATTCTGGGATGTGCTGCGTACCTCATCGTTGCAGCTCGTCATATCGCGATAAATGACTGCTGCGCAACGATTGCTGTTGTCCATAGCGGCATCACGATCTATCGGTCGTCGCTACATAACGGTCATCCGAGCGCCAAGGCTGGCGACTGCTCAACGACAGGTTTCAGGTAAGCAGCTGACCGTGACCGCCAGTGCAGCCAAGAAAGTTGCTGGAAGTCCGCTATCCCGGCTTATGAACTGGTACTGCCGACCCTTTGCAGCCAATCCCGCCTTGTCAGCAGATGTCTGCTATACAGCGATTTCCGCCAATAGCTGCACACGAGTGTTGATTTCCACCCAGAAGTGACCCACTAGCCCCCGGTTTTTCCATCTCAATCTGACCCACGCATTAACCCTAGCCTGCTGCTTTCTTGTGCAGCAGGAGACCAGGAGTGATTGACGTGGCTACTTTGAGTGTCATCCGGCGCTGGGCTTTGCGTGAGCACCTGTCCATCCGAGAGATCGCCCGCAGAACTGGGCTTTCTCGCAATACCATCCGCAAGTATTTGCGCTCCGACGTTGTGCAACCTCAACTTGCACAGCGCACCATTGCCACCAAGCTCGACCCCTTCGCCAGCAAGCTGTCAGGCTGGCTGCGTACAGAAGTCAACCGCTCTCGCAAGCAGCGGCGCACGATCAAGCAGATGTTTCTGGACTTGCAGGCGTTGGGCTACACCGGCTCCTACAACCGAGTCGCTGCCTTTGCCAGAGTATGGAAGGCCCAGTGTCATGCGGCGGAGCAGACATCAGGGCGAGGCGTTTTTGTGCCCCTGGTCTTCGGTGCTGGAGAAGCCTTCCAGTTTGATTGGAGCGAGGATTGGGCTGTCATTGCGGGTGTACGCACCAAGCTGCAAGTGGCTCACTTCAAGCTCAGCCACAGCCGAGCCTTCTATCTGCGGGCTTATCCCCTGCAAACCCATGAGATGCTGTTCGATGCCCACAACCGTGCCTTTGCGGTGTTTGGAGGCGTCCCTAGGCGGGGGATCTACGACAACATGCGCACAGCCGTCGATCGTGTCGGCCGTGGCAAGCTCAGAGAGGTCAACGCCCGCTTCAGTGCTATGGCCAGCCATTTCCTGTTCGAGGC